>NZ_CP045394.1 GCF_009363655.1 Roseovarius sp. THAF27 | reverse complement strand
TTTGCATGACGGTGTTTCTCATGCGGCGATAGCGCGCCGTCGCATTGGTCGCCATTGCCCAGCTCCACGAAGCCAAGATGAGCGCCAGCAGCATCCAGTCCCCGAAGCTCGCGTAGAGTGTCGGCGGCCGCGCGGAGGGCAGACTAGCGTCGATGATGCCCGTTTCGCCGGTCTCGAGCCGCGCAACGATCTCTCCGTTCGCGTCGATGACCGCAGAGATGCCTGTATTCGCGGCTCGAATGACAGGAAGGCCTTCCTCTATGGCGCGCATGCGTGCGGAAGCCAGATGCTGCTCAGGTCCGATGCTGCTGCCAAACCAGGCATCGTTTGTCGCGTTGAAGATCCAGTCGGGTCGGAACAGGTCGTCGACTACATGACCTGGGAAGATGATCTCATAGCAGATCGCCACGGCGACCAGCGGCACACCCGGAAGCGCAAGCGTTCGCGGGCCCGGTCCGGGCGTAAAATCGCCCAGACCCGCCGTGAGCCGCTCGATGGGCAACCAGCCACGGAATGGCACATATTCGCCGAAGGGTACGAGATGGTGTTTCGCGTATCCGGTCAGGATTCTGCCGGTCGCGCCAAAAGCCTGGACCGTGTTGAAATATCGGGTGCCATCTTCGCTCGGTACACGGTCCGGCACACCGGTGAGCAGCACCCTGCCGTCTGGTAGCGCAGCGGCAATGCGATCCCGTGCCTCCGTATCCTCATCGAGGAAACCCGGAAAGGCGGTTTCCGGCCAAAGAAGAACGTCGAAATCGCCGGGCTGGGTTGAAAGCTCAAGATAGCGCGCGAAGGTCGCCTCGCGGTTCTCGGGCGCCCATTTCTCCTCTTGTGGAATGTTGCCCTGGACGATGCGCAGGTCGACACCGGGTGGCTGTTGTGCATCCGACTGGAGGCGAAGCGTGCCGACAGCCCACATCGTCGCGATGCCGGCCAGCGCCATGAGCGAAACGGTCAATCGTTGCCGCCCGGACGTCATGACAGCCGCGCCGGGAAGTGCCGCGACGAACACGGTGAGAAAGCTTAGCCCATAGCTTCCGACCCAGGCGGCGGTCTGGCGAAGGGCGGCGTAGTCTACAAGTGCGTAGCCGGCGAGGTTCCAGGGAAACCCCGTCAGAACGTGACCACGCAACCACTCTGCCACGGTCCAGGAGGTCGCGAACACGAGGCAGGCCAAGAGACTGCCCATGGCTCCGCGCCGCGCGATTTCGGCGAAGAGCGCTGCGGCAATGGCTGGGAAAATTGCGAGACCTGCGGACAATCCCGCGACGGCCGGGATCGCCATCGCCCCGAACCGCTCGCCCTCGACGTAGAAACTCTCTGCAATCCACGAAATCCCGAAACCGAACTGGCCAAGACCAAACGCCCAGCCGACGAGGAAAGCGCGCCCGAAGGAGAGACCGCGAAGACCGACAAACAACGCGGAATAGGCAACGGGAACAAGCAGGAGAAGCGAGAAAGGCGGGAAAGTCAGAACGGTCAGCGCCCCGGCGACGAAACCAAGCGTCATCCGCGAAAGCAAACGGTGGAGCAGTGCTATGCGGTTCAGAATTTCCGGCTTCACGATTTGATCGGACGCCGCACGCTGATCCATGGCGCAGCGAGCAAGAGCCCCACGCCACTGACGACAAATACATCGGCCATGTTGAAGGCAGGCCAATGTGTTGTGCCAATATAGAAATCGAGAAAGTCTGTTACGGCCCGATACCGCACACGATCGATGACATTACCCAAAGCTCCGCCAATGATCGCGCCATAGGCAAGTGTTTCGACCACATTGTCGGCGCGAAACAGCATAACCCCTAGCCAAACACAGATGGCAAGAGCGAGAGCGATGAGGCTCCACCACGGCGCGCCGCCCAGCATCCCGAAAGTCACGCCGTCATTACGATAAAAGACGAGGTTGAATCCCGGAAACACCGGGACCCCGGCGCTTAGAGTGGCGGCATTCGCAATGACAATGGCTTTTATGATCTGATCAATCGCGAACGCTGCAAGCGCCGCAAAGACGCCGATCACCGGAGATACTTTGTTTGTTGGCATTGGCTCACCCCAACCAGACATCGAGGAACAGCATCAGAACGAGCCCGACTGCGAGACCGAGCGTTGCCCTGTTCTGATGGCCGCTGCGATGGGTTTCGGGGATGATTTCGTGGCTGATAACGTAGAGCATTGCGCCCGCGGCAAAGGCCAGACCCCATGGAAGCAGCGGTTCCGACAGTGTGATGATCCCGGCCCCGAGCAGGCCGCCAATCGGCTCGACCATGCCCGTCAGCGCCGCGATGCCCCAGGCGCGCAGCTTCAGATATCCCTCGCCCAGCAGAGATACAGCGACGGCCAATCCTTCGGGCGCATTCTGAAGCCCGATTCCGACAGCAAGCGGCAGACCGCCCTCCATACCTCCGGATCCGAAGCCGACCCCAACCGCAAGGCCTTCGGGGAAGTTGTGGATCGTGATCGCGATGATGAACAGCCAGACCCGCCGCAAAGGCGCCGCTTCGGGCCCTTCGCGTCCTGTCTTGAAGTGCTCGTGCGGCAGCTTTTCGTTCATCAGGGCGACAGCCCCCATGCCCAGAAGGATCGAGACGCACACGATGGCCGCAGGCATCGCGCCGTTCTCGAACATTGGCTCTGCCGCATCCAATGCCGGGATGATCAGCGAAAAGAACGAGGCTGACAGCATGACACCGGCAGCGAAGCCGAGCGACAGATCGCGCGTGGCCCGGGACGGGATGCGCCCAAACAGCACGGGAGCTGCTCCGACTGCCGTGAGCGAACCGGCAGCGAGACTTCCGAGAAAGCCGAGCATTATCGGAGACAGATTATCCATGGGCGGGCCAGATTATCCTTCGGCGTAGCTCGAAAAGACTTCCGTCGACCCGTCCTTGCGGATGAGGAAGACATCATAGGCCTCGCGGTCGTCTTCTGGCCCCATGCCGGGCGAGCCATAGGGCATCCCCGGAACGGCGAGGCCGACGGCGTCCGGGCGCTCCTCGAGAATGCGGCGGATGTCAGCGGCCGGGACATGGCCTTCGATCACGTAGCCATCAATGAGCGAGGTGTGGCAGGAGACCATGCGCTGCGGCACGCCGTTGTCGAGCTTGAAGCGAACCAGCGACCCACCGAACATGTTCTCGCCCGTCGGCGCAAACCCGTTTTCTTCGAGATGGTTCATCCAAGACAGGCAACAGCCGCAACCGTTCGTCTTGCGGACCTCGATCGCCGTTGCCTCTGCGAGGACCTGGGCCGCTGGTAACAGGGCGAGGGTGATTGCCAGAGCTTGGGTCATGCGTTTCATGGGTCAGAGCCTTTCGGTTGTCGTTTCGGCAATCTCGCTGCCGAGGTTTTGATTCAGAAGCGCGCGCGCCTCGGCCAGACGCGAGAGCGCGGCGGTATCATCTGCTTCGCTCTCGGCTGCTTCGGCGAGCCGGTCGTCAGAGAGGGGGTCAGTCGGGCGCCCATCCACGAGGACTTCGTAGTGTAGGTTCGGACCTGTCGCCGTGCCAGTCGCGCCGACGCGGCCGATCACATCTCCCGCCGCAACGCGTTGGCCTTGTGCCAGGCCATCCGGCACGGCGCTCAGATGCGCATAGCGCGTCATGGTGTCGGAGCCGTGGGCGATTTCGACCACTCGACCATAGCCGCCTCGCCAGCCGATGAAACTGACCCGCCCCGGTGCCGTCGATTGAACCGGTGTCCCACGTGCCGCTGCGAAATCGACGCCGGTGTGCATCCGGACGTTGCCAAAGACCGGATGCGTGCGGCGTCCGAACACCGAGCTGAGGCGCGCACCCTCGACCGGCTGTGCGAAGACGCGCAGCACCTCGCCATCGACGTAGATCGTCGCCTGACCGCTGCCGTCGTCTGGCCATACGATCTCGTAAAGCGAACCGCCGATCTCCAGTGCGGCGAAGGCGAGATCGGGCTGTCCGATCCTGTCCTCGCCGACCCGCGCCTCGCGCCAGAGAAGCCTTAGTGTTTCGCCGCCGGCCATCTCGCGGCGGAAATCCACGGTCCCACCCAGCATCTGCGCAAGGTCCACGGAAAAACGGGCGGGTATGCCGGCTTCGTCGAGTGCCGCGAAGATCGAGCTGTCGATCACGGCTTCGCCGGCAAGGGTTACGATCTCCGGATCCGGAGCCACGACCTGCGCAGACAACTGCTCGCCGAAAACCACCTCGATCCGCACACCGTCCTCGACGGCGAGTGAGACGGTGCGGGGGCTGCCGTCCACGGTCGAAGCAACAGTGACCGAGTGCCCCGGCCGCAGCCGTCGCAGATCGTATTCCGCGCCAAGCGCGAGGGCAACTTCGGCTCTGTCAGGTGCTGCAAGACCAGCTTCAGACAGCAAGAAATCGAGCGTCTCGCCAGGTGCAATGTCGCGCGACCATGTCGACAGGGGTGGCTCGATCGCCTGCACGGGCCTGTCGGCAAACGCGACCTGCAGAAGGGGCAGGGGGCCGAGGTCGGGTGCATCTTCTGCCCATGCCGTCGCGGGCAGCGTCACGAGGATGTCAACGTTTTGGGGAGCTTCAGGACCTTGGGGCATCCATTTACCTGCCGAGGCAAGTTCCGGCGGCACGGGTTCTTTCGACATGAAATCAGAGAGGGCGATAGCCGCTCCCGAAACCATCCCCGCAATTGCGACACAAGCCGCCATAGTTCTGAGCCTCATGTCGCCCCCTCCGTTTCTTCTTCCAGCGCGCGGCGAATTTTCGGCACCGCGAATTCTCTGGGTTCGTGATAGTCGATCATGATGACAAACCGCCCAGAGGCTGCGAACAGGAAGACGCTCGCGCTGTGGTTCATCGTGTAATCGCCGCTCTCCGTCGGCACCCTTTCGTAGGTGGCGTGGAAGCCGTCCGCGACGCGCGCTATCTGCTCCTCCGGCCCCGTCCAGCCGCGAATCGCCGGATGGAAGTAGCCGACATATTCGGCCATCGTTTCGACAGTGTCGCGCTCGGGATCGACCGTGATGAAAACCACGTTCATCTCGTCGGCCTCGTCTCCCAGATCGTCGAGCCATCCCGAAATGTCCGAGAGCGTGGTCGGGCAGACATCGGGACAGTAGGTGAAGCCGAAGAACGCCATCGTCGGTCGCCCGATCAGGGTTTCCGGCCCGACCGCGTTGCCCTCATGATCCGTCAGACGGAAATCCATCGCGGTCAGAGCCACTGGCCGCTGCCCGATAGGCTCAGGTCCACCGGGGCCATCGACCTGCCACCAACCGACGAAGAGCATCAGGGCGACCGCCCCGACACCAGGCGCACCATACCCCAGGATCGCCCGTCGCCGCATCAGTCCTCTGGCCCCCGCGCGGCGATGCCGAGGATCGGCACCTCGACCGTCACCTCGCCTCCGTCGTCGAAAAGCAGGGTCAGCGGAAAGGTGTCCCCTTCCGTCATCGGTTCTTGTAGCCGCATCAGCATTGCGTGCAGGCCCCCCGATTCGAGCGCGACGCTCTCGCCCGGGGCGATCGCGATCTCCCCCGCCGGGCTCATGGAACTCACACCTTCGGCATTTGTCTTCGTCTCGTGGATTTCGGGCATCATCGCGAGCGGTGTTGTAAGGCCGATCAGCGTCACTGGCTCGTCGCCAGTGTTGCGAATCGTCATGTAAGCGGCCCCGGGACGGTTCATCCCGATGGAGGCGCGGGACCACGCGTTCTCGACGACCACATCCTCGGGTCCGGCCAGCGCGGGCACCGAGAGCCCTCCAAGGGTCAAAAGCGCCGCCAGTGTGCTGGTCAAAATATACTTTTTCATAGTTCTGATCCTGCCCTTTCCATTCAGCTTTGCGCGGCAGCGACTTCGGCGGCCACTAGGCGACGCAATTCTGCCTCTCCGAATGGATCGAGCGGCGTGCCGTTCACGAAGAATGTGGGCGTCTGGCGAATTCCCACGGTCTCGACGTCGGCACGATCCTGGTTCAGAATTGCTACGACATCCGGTGCCAGCATTTGCGTGCGCGCGGCGTCTGCATCGAGCCCGGCCGTGGCGGCGATCTGAAGGATCAGGCCGGGTTCCGGGGCACCGTGCGACGCCCATCTCGGCTGCTCCCGCAGAACGGCCTCAAGCACCGGCTCGTAAACGTCCTGCATGCGCGCCGCCTCGAGCACACGGATGGCTTCCTCGGATGCCGCGCCGTGGAAGGGCGTGTAGCGGATCACGACGCGGACAGCATCCCCATGCTCGGCCATGATGTCCTTCACGATGGGATGAAAGGCGCGACAGGCCTCGCAGGCCGGATCGAAGAATTCGACGATCGTGACGGGCGCATCCGCAGGCCCGAGGATGGGCGAGTAGGGGCGGATCACCGCGTCCGCAAGTTCCGGAGCAACGGGCTCCGCTTCGGCCACCGGGCCGGGGCGGGTTGCAAACCAGGTGGCTCCGCCGAAACCGGCGACGCCGACAGCGAGAACGGACAGGATCAGGCCGCGTCGGTTCATGTTCGTGTGTCCTTCAATGAAAGGGCCGACAGCGCCCCGATCAGCGCGAAGGTGGCGAGCGCCATCAGCGGGATCGGGATGCCGAAGACCAGTTGGTTGTCATCGGTGCAAGAGGGGCCGGTGGCCGTGCAGGGCTGGATGCGTTCGGGAACAAGACCGACGTACAGCCCCATGTGCCAGAGGGCGATTGCGCCGCCGCCAAGCGCCAATGCGATGCCGTAGCGCCCCACGCGGCCGTCCCGCCACCAAAGGCCGAGCCCGAGGACAATGGCCAAGGGGAACATGAAGGCGCGCTGGAACCAGCACAGCACACAGGGCGTCTGCCCCAGCACCTCGCCGATGAAAAGCACGGCAAGCGAGGCGACGAGCGCGATGATCCACGCCAGCCCGAGGGCTGTTTCTCCGGAGATACGGTTCATTTCGGTCAGATCCTCTCTTCCAGGTCGACGAGGATCTCTTCGGCGGAGGTGCCGTAGGGCCACGAGTCGGCGAAGCCTGCCTCGGGGTCGAAGAGGAACAGATGCGACGTGTGGCCCATCGTGTAACCATCCGGCGCTGCGGCCTCTTCGACGCGCTCAAAGAAGATTGGAAACGTCTCGGACGTCGCGGCGATCTGTTCCGGCGTGCCCGTCAGCCCGATGATGCCCGCATCGAACAGCGGGACGTATTCGGCGAGTGCTGGGGGCGTGTCTCGTTCAGGGTCGATTGTTATGAAAATCGGCTGGACCTTGGCGGCATCGTCGCCCAGACCGTCCATCACCGCCGCGACCTCAGATAGGGTCGTCGGGCAGACGTCGGGGCAGTTGGTAAAGCCGAAAAAAACCAGCATCCAGCGCCCCGCAAAGTCCTCCTCGGTTTGAACCATACCCTGGTGGTCCGTCAGTTCGAACTCAGCGAAAAAAGGCGGCTCGGCGTCATTTCGGGCGCTATCGGCACGATAATCGGACCAAAGCAAAAGCCATACGAAGGCAAGCGCTGCCACGCCTGCCAAAACCCAAAGAAACTTCTGTGCCGATGTAAGGGACAATCCTGTTCGCCTGATTTTTATTCTTATTGCCTGTGCGGATACATCCTCTAGCCGCTAGAGGTTCAAGCACGAAATCATGGTATAGCTTGAACTCACGCGTCTGTGAATCCGACACTTGTTTATTCCGACGGCAAAACCTACACAAACTGTATCTTTTTCATGGAGGCGAAAATGCTCACGATCGGTACTCTGTCAAAGAAGACTGGCACAAAAGTGCAGACCATCCGGTACTACGAACAGATCGGACTCATGCCCGAACCTGGCAGGACCGAAGGCGGACAGAGGCGCTACGACAATGCACAGCTTGATCGACTGTCCTTCATCCGCCACTCGCGACAACTCGGTTTCTCGCTTGATGCGATCCGCGAGCTGCTCGACCTCAGCGACCATCCCAACCGGCCCTGTGATGAGGCTGATGCCATCGCGCGTCGCCAGCTCAAACAGGTGGAGCAGCGCATGGCCCGCCTGAAGGCGCTGCGCACGGAACTGAAACGCATGGTTCACGAATGCAGCGGCGGGCGGACGGGAGATTGCAAGGTGCTTGAGGTGTTGCGGGACCATTCGGAATGCTTGACCGAACACGAGGAAATCGGGGCCTGAAGGAGTTCAGCCAACATTCCGGCTGGAACGCAGATCAGCCGCAGAAGTTAATGTGTCGTACAACACAAGCTGGAACCACAAAATGGCCGCTAGACAAGATTTAATGGAGAGACGGACGCTTTGGATCGTTCTGGCGCTCAATATCGGTTTGGCCGTGGCCTTTTTCGCAACAGGCGCCTTCGGCGACTCAAGTGCCCTGATCGCCAACGGGCTCGATAACCTCTCCGACAGCTTCGTCTACGCGATCAGCCTTTTCGCTTTGTCCCGATCCGCCAAATGGAAACGCGGGGCGGCGAACGTTTCCGGCGGGCTGCTGATCCTGTTCGCTGCAGGCATCTTCTACGATGCGTGGCGCCGCTACATCGGTGGGTCAGATCCGCTCGGGACGATCATGATTGCAATGGCCCTGATCGCGGCGGCTATCAACGCAGTCTGCGTTTGGCTGCTCGCTAAGCTCAAAAATCCGGACGTCAACATCCGCGCGGCCAACACCTTCAGTTACAACGATTTCGCCGCGAACCTCGGGATCGTCGTGGCCGGTGGCCTCGTCGCCTGGCTAGGAACCAACTGGCCGGACCTTGTCGTCGGTGTGATCGTCGCCGGGATCGCGGCCTGGGGCGGTATCGACATCCTGCGCGACGCACACGGCGAACACTACAAAGCGGTTCACACGGACAAATAGTTGCGGGAGATTCTTTCTGAAAGAAAGGGTTGAAGCTATAGTGACTATAGCAATTAGTCTTGTTCCAAGACGATTCGAGGAGCGACCCGTTGCAGATGACCGACCCCCTACTTGTACCCACCAAACTACTGGATTTTGATGCCGCGCCTCTTGCGCATCTAATTGAGAACCGCAGCTGGCGCGGCTTATCCGAATACGATCGGATCGGAGCTGCCCATGATTTCGTTCGGAATGAAATCGCGTTCGGATACAATCGTGCTGACGACATCCCCGCATTCGAAGTGCTTTCCGACGGCTACGGGCAGTGCAATACCAAAGGCACGCTCTTGATGGCGCTGCTGCGTGGTGTCGGCATTCGTTGCCGGTTGCATGGGTTTACGATCCACAAAGGCTTGCAGCGCGGTGTTGTCCCTGAGCTGGTGTATCCGCTTGCTCCGCAGGAAATTCTCCACTCATGGGTCGAGATCGAATTTCAAGGTGCCTGGATCAACCTTGAAGGCTTCATCCTGGATGACGCTTTCCTCAAAGTCCTGCAAACGTCTTTCTCGGACACGGACAGTCTCTGCGGTTATGGCGCGGGCACGGATTGCCTTGGCGCGCCTCCCGTCGCCTGGAACGGAGAAGATACCTACATTCAGAAAACCGGCATCGTGCAGGATTTCGGCGTGTTTGATACGCCGGACGCCTTCTATTTGTCCCATGAGCAATCCTTTGGATGGCTGCGTGGTGCCCTTTACCGTCATATCATACGCCACTGGATGAATGCGCGCGTTCGTGGTTTCCGCAGCGACCGCCTCAAGACTGACCGACGCGCGACACACGCGCATGAGGAGCCTGCCAATGCCACATGACCACGGGCACGCGCATATCGATCCGGATTCTGGCGATCGGCGGGTTGCCATCGCGATCTGGGCGAACGGGCTTCTTACCGTTGCGCAAATCGTCGGGGGCATATTGTCGGGCAGCCTGGCACTGATCGCCGATGCGCTGCACAACTTTTCCGATATGGCCTCGCTTGTCATTGCCTTCGCCGCACGCAAGATCGCGCGCCGCCCAGCCGATGAGCGCATGACCTTCGGCTATGGTCGGGTCGAAATCGTCGCAGCCCTGGTTAACTACACCACCCTGATTTTGATCGGCTTCTACCTGATCTACGAAGGTGGCATGCGCATGATTGATCCACCCGAAGTCATGGGTTGGACCGTCGTCATTCTCGGTGGAATTGCGCTTGTGGTCGACACGCTGACCGCAATGCTGACCTATTCGATGCAGAAGGGCAGCGTGAACATCCGCGCGCTTTTCCTGCATAACCTGTCGGACGCGCTTGCTTCGGTCGCGGTTATCGTCGCTGGGTCGCTGATCATCCTTTACGACATGCGTTGGGTCGATCCTGCCATCACCATCGGCATCGCCATCTACATCCTGTATCTGTCTTTCACTGAAATAGGCGGCCCAATCCGAACCCTGATGCTCGGGAGCCCGCCGGACATCGACAACGAGGCCGTCGTCGAAGCGATGCGGAAAGTCGAAGGCGTCGCCGACGTCCACCACGTCCATCTCTGGCAAATGCAAGAGCACGAGGCTGCGCTCGACTGCCATGTCGTCGTGGCAGCCGAGGGGTGGTCGAAGATTGAAGAGATCAAGAGCGCGATCAAGAAGCGGCTGAAGGGAGAATTCGGCATCAGCCATTCCAGCCTCGAATTCGAGCACGAGGATCGCGCTCATCAGAACGCCGATCTCTATGGTCACGGTAATTCGAGAGATGGGGAGGAAACTCATACTCACGAAAAAAGCTGACCGAGCATGAGGATATCATTTCCTCATTTGCGACGGCAAGTTGACGTCGACCAACGTCAAGTGGACTGATGAACCTTTGCATGAGCAACTGGCTGCGAAGGGCAGTAGCGAAGGTCTGAGGCGGATACACTACAGGGGTATCACGTCCAAGTTACAGAATGTCACTTGACCTCCCCTTGCTGGAAGGTTGTAGCAGTAACTGTATGACCTGCGTTTTTCGCCTTGTTTTGATTCTCATGCTGACCTTCGGTGCAGTGACTGCGCCGGATATGTCGTCGGCCAGTATGTCAATCACGGCTATGGCGCAGATGGAACCCACCGAAAGCGCGGATGGCCGTTGCGGCGGGTGCGATCCCACCGGATTTGCTGAGGGCACTGCCTGTGAAGGTGGGTGTCCTGTTCCTTGCGGCTCCAGCGGTACTTCTGGCCTCCTTGCCAAGATGCCGTCAGCGCGGCTCACGAGGCCTTTTGGTACTGCCGTCCGGGGTGCCGAACCTCTGATCTCACTCGGCACGAATCCGTCGCTTGATCCATTCCCTCCCAAACTGCCTGTCTGAACCTGAAACCGGCCTCGCCTGCTGCGAGGCCTGATTCTTGCCTTGGCCGAAGCTGGCTGAGTGCGACCCTTTCAAATCAAGGCAGTTGCGATGATCCTCCACAGACCGATTTCACGAAGGCACGTGCTTCGCACAGGTGCCGCATTCACAGCCCTATCCGCTCTGTCACCTGCACGAATGGCGATGGCCGATCCAACTGGGGACCCATTTGTCCTACGCGCGGCATCCGGACAGGCCGCCCTGCGCCCGTCACCATACGGCCCGACTAATGTCTGGAGCTATGACGGATCCGTCCCCGGTCCTGAAATCAGGGTCCGGCAGGGCGACCGCGTGCGAGTTGTGGCTCAAAATGGGTTGGATGAAGGGACCACAATCCACTGGCATGGCATCCGCACGCCCAATGCGATGGACGGGGTGCCGTTCCTCACGCAGGACCCGATCCCCTTCGATGGCGAATTCCTGTACGAATTCGATGCGCTGGATGCGGGCACGTTCTGGTATCACCCGCACCAGCGCAGTTCGGAACAGGTCGGACGCGGGCTTTACGGGCCGCTGATCGTCGAGGAGGCGGACCCGATCCGCGTCGATCGCGACATGACCTGGATGTTGGACGACTGGCGCATGACCCGGGACGGACAGATTGCGGATGACTTCGGCAACCGCCATGACGCGATGCACGGCGGTCGTATTGGCAATTCCGTGACCATCAACGGTCAGATCCCCGAACGCATCTCGGTGCAATCCGGTGAGCGCATCCGCTTGCGGCTAGTCAACGCGGCGAACGCGCGGATATTCGGGCTGGATTTCGGGGGTCTTGCCCCCGTCGTGGTCGCGCTGGACGGTCAACCCGTGACGCCCCATGCCCCTGACGGCGGGGTCGTGGTGATCGGCCCGGCGATGCGTGTCGATCTGGTCATCGACTTGACCGGCAAGCCCGGAGATGCCGTGACCGTCATCGATGCCTTCTACGAGGGACTTGAATACCGTCTGGTCGATCTTGCCTACGCGCCGGACAGGCTGCGGGACACGGTGCCGGATTGGTCGATGGAGCTGCCGCCCAACCCGCTGGCCGAACCGGTCATGGCGTCGGCCGCGCGGCACCGGATCGTCTTCAACGGCGGAATGATGGGGCAGATGATGATGGGCGGCGGCATGGGGTCGATGATGGACCAGATGCGCGAGGGCAACATGTGGTTCATCAATGGAGAAGCCGCGACGGGTCATATGATGGACCCCTTGCTGGTCCTGCCGCAGGGCACGTCGCACATGTTCGAGATGGATAATCGCACCGCCTGGCACCATCCGATCCATTTTCATGGGCATTCGTTCCGTGTGATCGCCCGCAACGGACAACCGACTCGGTATCGCGAATGGCAGGACACCGTCCTGATGGCACCCGAAGAACGGGTCGAGATCGCCTTCGCCGCGGACAATCCCGGTGACTGGATGTTCCATTGCCACATTCTGGAACACCAGGCGGCGGGCATGATGGGCGTCATCCGTGTCGAACCCGGCACGATCAAAACCTGAAACTCACACACTTAGAACCATGAAAATGAATGAACCGATGAAGAAGATACTTGGATTTGCCAGCCTCGGCACGGCAGGTACCGTCGCCGTCCTTGCGATGAGCCTGAATGCCGCGCCTGCCGCGGCGCAGGAGGTCACGCTCTACAAGAACCCACAATGCGGATGTTGCGAGAGTTACGCGGACTATCTGCGCGAGAACGGTTTCACGGTGGAGGTGAAGCCGACCCACGATCTGGCGCAGATTAGCCGCGATGCGGGCATCCCGGATGACTTCCAAGGCTGCCATGCAGCCTCTTTGGACGAATACGTTGTCAGCGGCCACGTGCCGATCAATGTCGTCAACAGGCTGCTGGAAGAGCGCCCGGAAATTGCCGGTGTGACTCTTCCCAACATGCCATTGGGGTCGCCGGGTATGGGCGGCGCGAAACAGGAGCCCTTCAAGATTTACACCGTCGAGGAAGGTGTGAGCCCGACCGTATATGCGGTCGAATGATCAATCGCGCGGTCTAGTGCGAACCCGTGTCAGACCGGCTTCAAGGGAAAGCAAAGGATGGAATGCATGATGATGGACGGTGGAATGATGGGCGGCGGCATGATGATTGCGATGGGCCTCGTCTGGTTGCTGATCGTGGGTGTGCTGGTGCTCGCGGCGATCGCCTTGGTCAAATACATCCGCTCGGACAGCGGGAAATAGAAATGTGCCAGAATGCGGACTGAGGGTGCCAGCAGCGGCGACAGCCTGTTGTCGATGGGATTGGCCTGGGCGCTTTGCGTCCTACTTGTCCTGTCGTTGCTCGCGGCACTTTTCATTCTCTGTAGGTGGCTCGCAATAAGAAGGCGGAAACTTAGTGAAAAACACGATTAGGCTCTCGGCTGTCCTGCTCGCCACAACAGTTTTGCCCGTTGCGGCGCAGAGCGACGTGCGCATGGGTGAGCGCCTCTATCAAGAAAATTGTGCCAGTTGCCATGGGGCAAACCTGGAGGGGCAATCAGATTGGCGCATACGATTGCCGAACGGCAGGTTGCCTGCCCCGCCGCACGACGCCTCCGGCCATACCTGGCATCACCCCGACCGCGTATTGCTCGACATCGTGAAACGCGGACCGGCGGCGATTGTCGGGAACGGGTACGAAAGCGACATGCCCGGATATGAGGATGTGCTGACAGACGATGAGATCACGGCGATCATTGACTACATCAAGAGCACATGGCCCAACCGGATCCGCGCGTCGCAGGAAAGCCGATCCCTTACCGATGAGCAGGCGCAGCCATGACGGAAGAGGTCGAGGGAAATGCCGACCCTGTGTCGCGACGCAGTATCTCCGGGTTCGTGCTGGTGCCGCTGATAGCTTTTGCCCTCATGGTCCTGTTCGGTTGGGGGCTTTTCAGGGGTGGCGACGACTTGCCGTCGGCACTTCTCGGCAATCCCGTGCCCGACTTCGCGCTGCCCCCGGTGCTCGGCCGCGAGGAAGGTCTTTCGACGCAGGACCTGATCGGACACGTGTCACTGGTGAACGCCTTTGCCTCGTGGTGTGTGCCCTGCCGTGCCGAACATCCGCTGTTCATGGAGTTGAACGCAACCGGTGAGGTGCCGCTCTACGGAATCAACTACAAGGACCCGCCCGATCAGGCGCGCGCCTGGCTCGACGAATTGGGCGATCCCTACGCGCGCATCGGGGCCGATATCAACGGACGTGCTGGCATCGAATGGGGCGTTTATGGCGTGCCCGAAACCTACGTCATCGCCGATGGCACCATCGCCTACCGCCATGTCGGTCCGATTACGCGGTCAATCCTGGAAGAAACCCTATTGCCGATCGTCCGTGATCTGAACACCCAATCCGCCAAGGAGACAACGCCATGAAACATCTGAAACCGGCGCTGATCGCTTGGGCACTGTCCGTCGGCACGGCGTTTGCCGGACCGCAGGGGTTCGCCCTGCACGATACCCCGCAGCCCGTCGCCAATGTGCGCTACGAGAAAGAAGACGGCAGCCGTGGGGACATGGAGGACTTTCGCGGCAAGGTGATCCTCGTGAACGTCTGGGCAACCTGGTGCGTCCCCTGCCGCGAAGAGATGCCGACGCTGGATGCGCTTCAGGCGGAACTTGGCGGCGACGACTTCGAAGTGGTTGCCCTTTCCATCGACCGGGCCGGATCACAAATCGTTCGGCGTTTCTACGACGAGATCGGTGTCACCAATCTCAATATGTATGTCGACCAGACCATGCTTTCGATGACCGCGCTGCGCACCGTTGGCCTGCCGACGACGATCCTGATCGACGCGCAGGGGCGGGAGCTCGGGCGACTGGTCGGACCAGCCGAATGGGACGACCCCGAAATGGTGTCCTTTCTGCGCGGATTTATCGAATGAGTTCCCCAGAAGACGTTCCCTCACCCTTGACCTTCCAGTTGCCGGAATGACTATCTCACCAACATCGAAAGGATTTTTCGGATGACCGACGTAATACCGTCCAGCGACGCAGCCACTTCAGGCATTTCCAGTGCTGGCAACAGGCCCCCGTGGTTGGCGCGCAGGCGATTGCTTTTCGTCGGTGCGGCAACGGTCATGGGGGGTGGCATGGCGCTGAACTGGGGATGGCTCACCGCGATCGGGCTCGCGCCTGTTCTGGTCTCGCTGGCCCCCTGCGCTGCGATGTGCGGTCTCGGTTTGTGCATGAAGGGCGGGTCCGGCGGACAATGTAAGGATGCGAAAACAGCCAATCCCATTCAAACTGAAAGAGGCGACACTTGAACAGTTTTCTGACCCGTCGCGCAGCCTTGGCGATACTTGCGACCACGATTTCGTCTCCGGCCTTCGCCAATCATCCGGGTGAAAACCTGGATGCACGTATGTTCGAGATGGAACCCTACTTCCAAGCCATCGATGCAGCGCAGGCTTCGGATTTCGAGTTGCGGGATTCCGAGGGGAATACTGTGCGCTTGTCAGACTTCGGCGACAAGGTGGTCATCCTGCACTTCATCTACGCCAATTGCCCGGATATCTGCCCGCTCCACTCCCAAAAGATCGGGGCCATTCAGGCCTCGATCAACGACGGGCCGATGAAAGATTTGGTACAGTTCATCTCGATCACGACCGATCCGGTGAATGACACGCCGGACCTGCTGCGCGATTACGCGGATCGGCATGGACTCGACACGAGCAACTGGGTCATTTTGACCAAGCAGCCTCATCAATCTGATGACGTAACGCGCCTTCTCGCGCGGGAATATGGGATGGAGTTCACGATGACTGCCGACAGCGACATGATGATGCACGGAGCGGTCACCCATGTCGTGGACATCGGCGGACGGTTCGCCGCAAAATTCCATGGCATGGACTTCAAGAACGTGAACCTGATCCTCTACGTCAGCGAGTTGATCAACAACGACCAACATCGACGCCGGGAGCCCAGCTGGTGGGACCAGCTGACAGGTGTGTTTCAATGAGTGTCGTCGCGACTGGCGTCAGGCTGTCCTCGACAGACGGAATCTCCCTGACAGCTCTGCGTCGGTATTTTTCGGTAATAATCCCGGCCAATCTGATCTGGGAGTTCGCACATATGCCGCTCTACACGATCTGGAAAGAGGGCACTTGGGGGGAGATTGTCTTCGCAGCCGTCCATTGCACGGGTGGCGATATCCTGATCGCCATGAGCACGCTGATGCTTGCGCTCATGCTGTCGGGTCGGGGCTGGCCCCTGGTTGCCTCCACGCGGCGGTCTGTGACTGTCCTTACGGTGGTATTCGGGCTGGGATACACGCTGTTCAGTGAATGGCTCAACATCGTGATCCGCGCGGCCTGGGCCTATTCGGACCTGATGCCGATCATTCCGATCCTTGATGCGGGCCTGTCACCTGTGCTGCAATGGATCGTGATCCCGCTGACCGCGTTCTGGTGGGCCTTGCGGCCCTTCAACGCCGATCGTGAAAAATGACGGATATCTCCGGCATCGGCATTTTCGCGGCCTTTCTGGCGGGGGCCATTTCGTTCCTGTCGCCCTGCGTCCTGCCGCTGGTGCCGGGCTATGTCTCCTATATTGCGGGCCAGCCGGATTTGCGCACGACGCGTTCGGTCGGCCTGCGGGCGCGCGCCGGGGCGCTCGGGTTGAGCGCCTGCTTTGTCTTGGGCTTTTCGACAGTCTTCGTCGCACTCGGGGCTGGGGCCAGTGCGCTTGGATCCCTGCTGCTGACATGGCGCACCGAACTGAACTATCTCGGCGGCGCGATCATCATTCTGTTCGGACTGGTCATGCTGGGTGTCTTTCGTCTCAATGCGTTCTCGCGCGATACCCGTTTCAATCTCGACATTCCCGGCGGTCGCCCGCTCGGGGCCTACGTGCTGGGACTGGCCTTCGCCTTTGGCTGGACACCTTGCATCGGACCGATCCTCGGCGCGATCCTGACACTCAGTTCGACCTCCGGCGGCATGTCGGACGGCATCTGGCTGCTGTCGATCTATTCCGCTGGTCTAGGGGTGCCCTTCCTGCTGGCGGCGCTCTTCACCGACGCCATCGCCGCGCGGGTTAGGCAGATCGGCAAGGCCGGCCGCTGGCTCTACAAGGGCGCGGGTATTGCCATGATCATCATGGGAGTTGCCATCATGACCGGGCAATTGTCACGGTTTGCCTATTGGCTGCTGGGGACGTTTCCTTTTCTCGCGACAATCGGCTGACGAACCTCGAACCAGCTCTTGGCGTGATGGTTGGTAAGTGGGGATCATCTCCACCACTCAAATAGGTCGTACACGCCGCGCCCCTGTAGAGGTCGCGGGGCCGTCAGCCGATCAGGTAGACCCGGATCGGCATCCAGATCCCCATCACCACCATCATGACGTTTTCGGTGAGCGAGACGAACCCCAGCGGCACGTTGCTGTCACCGCCGACGCAGGCGCATTTCAACTCGCGCTTGTCGATGTAGACCGCCTTGAAGACCGATACCGCACCTACGGTGCCGATGAACAAGGCCAGGGGTGCCGAAAGCCAGGTGAGCGCTCCGGCGACCATGAGGATACCCGCGAAGGCCTCTCCGAAGCGATAGATCTTGCCGTAACCTGCGGATTCTCCAAATGGTTGGAGGGGAGTCGGGGCTCAGGCCACAGTTTTCAAAGGATGGAAACGTTGACAGAATGCTTTCCATGATACATTTAACTTACTATGAGGATCGCACTCACCATTTCAAGATTGCGTCAGATGATGCTTGGTATCATCTGTGTGCTTGCTTTGGCTACAGTTCCGTCGTCTGCTCTACATGCTCAGATGGGCGGACATGGCGAGCCGGTTGGCACAGATCATAGCGCCGAAACGATGTCTGAATTAAACGATAGTGGTCACGGCCATTCCGCTGCAACTCATTGCGGGGAAAGCGAACGCGTTGCAAACGCGGATGGCGAACATGACGGCATTCAATGCTGCAACGGCTTCTGCTTTTCGGTTGTTCTCGATGAAAGAAACGTGATCCGGTCGCGCGACGAGCCAAGCGCGCGTCACGTGGCTGTCGACCGCCTGATCGTATCGTTCGAACCGGACAGCCCACAACGCCCACCACGAGTCTGACTTAGCCGCCGATCCGGTATGCGGATCTTCTGAGTGCGCCTGCAAAGCGTTCTCGAGTTTCTCAATAAGTCAGGTCTAAACTAATGAAAATTGCTATACTTCTGGGCGCATCTGCGCTCGTGCTTGGGGCGTGCACGTCAGAGCCCACGCCGCTTCCGAGCGTTGCCAGCCAAGAGGCTACGTTCAATGGTACGGTTTCATCCCCCTTGTCCTACAAAAACCCCCTGGCCGGGTACACGTATCGTGGCCCAACTGGCCCGCGCGACTGGCGCGAGGTCAACGAAGAGCAATCGGAGGCAAACTGATGATTTTGACGAGACCTTTACTTGCGCTTGGTCTGCCAATGACACTGGCAGCATGCGCGACGGCGGTTCCAGATGCCTACACGGACCAGAAAGCCGGGTTTTCGATTGTGTCAACCCAGACCGCGGCGGCCATCGGCAAAAGAACAGCTTTTGCGCAGACCCAAGCCGAGAACGCGGAATTGAAAAAACAAGTTCACGCAATGGTCCATCAACGAACGATCTCGGCAGACACGGCGGTGCAGGTCGCGCTCTTGAACAACAAGGGGCTGCAAGCCTCCTATGCCAATGTCGGACTTTCGGCTGCAGAGGCTTGGCAGGAATCAACGCCGGAGAATCCGATCGTTGCAATCGGAGTGCTTGGCATCGGAGCTGCGGAATTGGGCGCTTACCGGGCGATAGAAGGGTTGTTTCGAGCGAACATCCTTGACGCGCAAACGCGGAAGCAACGTGTTCTGCTGGCAGATGCGAATTTTCGGGCCGCACAGATGAATGCGGTGAATGACACGCTTGCGCTTGCCAACCAGACGCGAATGGCGTGGATCAACGCCGTGGCTGCGTTTGAAACTGTAACGTATCTCAAGCGTGCCAAGGCCACTTCCGACGCCGGGTCAGAACTTGCGGCCCGGCTGGGCGAGACCGGCGCGCTGAACAAGGCCGGTCAGGCGCGGGAACAAGCGTTCAATGCCGAGCTGGCTGGACAGCTGGCACAGGCCCGACTGAATGCAACCCAAGCCAAAGAAGATCTGACGCGGTTAATGGGGCTGTGGGGCACCGAAGTGAATTACTACGTGCCCGATGCTTTGCCAGCGCTCCCGAGGTCGGTTGGGCCAATCACTAACCTGGAAGCTAAAGCCCTTCGAAACCGGTTCGACCTGCGGGTCGCTAAACTCGGGCTTGAAGCGCAGGCGGCTGCATTCGGGCTGACCGATCAAACGCGGCTTGTGACCGATCTCGAGCTCATCGCTGGTTTCGAAGCAGAGCGGGAAAGAGAGGACGGTAACCTTGAAACTGAAACTACCCCGCAGATTGAGCTGGAGTTCGCCATCCCGATTTATGACACCGGCAAGGCGCGGATGCGCAAAGCGGAGCTGATGTATCTTCAGGCAGCAAATGTTCTGGCTGAGCGCGCGGTCAATGTGCGGTCCGAAGCACGTTCTGCTGAGACCGCTTATCACGCATCTTACAAGATTGCGCGTCACTACCGCGACGTTCTTGTGCCGCTGCGCAAGACCATCGAGGAAGAAGGCCTGCTGTCCTACAACGGCATGATTACCAACACCTTCGAATTGCTCACGGATGTGCGCGAAAAACTTGGTTCCTCGCTCGAGGCGGCCAATGCCAAGCGTGACTTCTACTTGGCCCAGGCGAACTTGACTGCCGCCATATACGGCGGTGGCGCAGGCGGAATGGGCGATGGAGAGGGCGTATCACTTGCCGCCGGTGGCGGCGCAGGACACTGAAAGGAATATGACATGCTGAATAGACGTCAATTACTCGGAGCCGGCGCCGCAGGTGCAACGCTGGTCTCTTCAAAAGCCTGGGGTCAAACCCTGAACATGGGGTTGCCAGAGGCTGCGCAGATGGACAGTGCGGCAACGGCGATCACGGCGCGTCCCAATTCTGGGCCGGACTACACGCCTGTGGTCACGCTGAACGGGTGGACCCTGCCGCACCGGATGAACAACGGGGTGAAGGAATTCCACCTCGTCGCCGAACCGGTCGAGCGCGAACTCGCTGATGGAATGATCGCGCATTTGTGGGGCTATAACGGCCAGTCCACGGGTCCAACGATCGAAGCGGTCGAAGGTGACCGGGTCCGCATCTACGTCACCAACAAGCTCCCCGAGGCGACGACGATTCATTGGCACGGGATGATCCTGCCTTCCGGCATGGACGGGGTCAGCGGACTGAGCCATCCCGGCATCCCGGCGGGCAAGACCTACGTCTACGAGTTTGACCTGATCAAATCCGGCACCTTCATGTATCACCCGCATGGCGATGAAATGGTGCAGATGGCGATGGGGATGATGGGCATGTTCGTGGTCCATCCCAAGGACCCAACGTTCATGCCGGTGGATCGTGACTTCCTGATCATGCTCAACGCCTTTGACATTGATCCCGGCACCTACGTGCCGCGCATCATGACCATGACCGACTTCAACTTGTGGACCTGGAACAGCCGGATCTTCCCCGACATCGATCCTCTGGTAGTCAACAAGGGAGACCGGGTGCGTGTGCGCGTCGGCAACCTGACGATGACAAACCATCCCATCCACATGCACGGCTATGACTTTAAGGTCACCTGCACGGATGGCGGCTGGGTGTCGCCTGAAGCGCAATGGCCAGAGGTGAGCATCGACATCCCCGTGGGCGCGATGCGCGCCTATGAGTTCGTCGCGGACCATCTGGGTGACTGGGCGATCCACTGTCACAAGTCACACCACACGATGAACGCCATGGGCCATGACGTGCCGACGTTCATCGGGGTCAACAAGAAGCCGCTGACGCAGAAGATCCGTCAGTTCCAGCCGGAATACATGCCTATGGGCACGAACGGGATGGGCGAGATGGCGAAAATGGAAATGCCGCTGCCCGACAATACCATCCCGATGATGACGGGTTGGGGCCCTTACGGCCCCATCGAGATGGGCGGCATGTTTTCGGTCGTAAAGGTGCGGGACGGCATCGACGCGGACGATTACTCCGATCCCGGCTGGTACGAGAACCCCCCGGGCGAGATGGCCTACGAATGGACCGGCGAGTTGCCTGAATTCGCCTCCAACAACAGCCCCAGGACCATTCTCACACAGAAACCAGCCTCGAAGGGCTGAGCAGCCCGTCGTCATCTCTAACCAAACCAACCTACAGGAAAATGAAATGAAAAACCTTCTTCTGACAACAAGCCTCGCGATCGCGCTTTCCACACAGGCCTATGCTACAGGCACGCACGGCGGTGGACATGATGAAAACCAGCCTACCGAACAGACAGAAATGATGGTCGGCATGCCGGGTGACCCCGCCAAGGTGGATCGCACAATCGACGTCACTTTGCTCGAAAACGATGAGGGCCAGATGCTGATCGAGAGCGAGCCGATGGATATCAAGGAGGGCGAAACCATTCGCTTCAACATCACCAACAAGGGTGAGTTGGAGCATGAGTTCGTACTCGACACGGTCGAGCGCAATGCCGAGCACAAGATCGAAATGGCCAAGATGGACATGGAACACGACGATCCGAACCGTATCCGTCTCGATGCGGGCGCGTCGGGTGAGGTTGTCTGGACTTTCGCGAATTCCGGTACGTTCGAAGCAGCATGCCTGATCCCGGGCCACTACGAAGCCGGCATGCACCGTGAGGTCGCGGTCGGTGACCAGATAGCTCAGGCTGACGTGGAGTACACGAGCGGGACCATCAAGAAAATCGACGCGGAGGCCGGCAAAGTCACAATCATTCACGGCCCTCTCGTCAACCTTGATATGCCCGCGATGACCATGGTGTTCCGCGCTGACGAAGCAATGATGGCCAAGATGGCGGAGGGTCAGGAAATCGAGTTCGTTGCCGACCGGGTTGAGGGAAAGCTTACTGTCACGCAGATGAAATAATCACTTAGATGTTCGGGTGGCGCGGTTGCCACCCGAACACTACTACCATCCGAGCGCGAACACTTTAATTGGCATCCAGATGCCCATGAGCATCATCATCAGGTTTTCAGTCAGAGAGATGAAACCCAGTGGCACATTGCTGTCACCGCCCACACAGGCACATTTAAGCTCGCGTTTATCGACATAGACCGCCTTAAAAACGCTTATAGCTCCCACCGTTCCAATGAACAGCGCAACCGGCGCCGACAGCCAAGTGAGAGCGCCAGTAACCATAAGGATACCAGCGAAAGCTTCCCCAAATGGATAGAGGTAGCCGTATCGGACCCAACGGCGAGCCAGTAGATCGTAATTCAGGAACATTGTAGAGAAGCTCTCGACATCCTGCAGCTTCTGCACGGCGAGAAAGCACATGGAAATGGCGATGAACCATTCCGCCGCGCGCAGCGTGAAGATGCTACCGAAGCTTGCCCAGCTGAGGCCGAGCGCTAAGAAAAACGCGACCGAGAAGATCGCAATGACTGGCCGATAACTGGTTTCGTCGCCTTCCGTATTGTCGTTGCCGAAGTGCACTCGCAAAGCCTCGTAACCACCGATCCGCTCACCGTCGATGAAAGTCTGTGGCGTGGTCTCGACGCTGTGCTGTTCCATGAAGGCATCGGTGTCCTCCCGGGTGGTGAGATGGTGGTCCTCGACCTCATACCCCTCCCTTTCAAGAAGATCCTTCGACTTCAGGCCATAGGGACAGAGATGACCCGGCATCACCATGCGATAGAGCTTCGCCGTGCTCGGAGTTGCCTGCTGGTCCATGTCAGCCCCCGCAGCTGTAGAAGCCGCGGTAGCCGGCGTAGAGACCGGCGTCGAGCTCCAGCGTCATCGTCGCCTCGACCGGCTTGCTGCCCACCGAGTCAAGCGCCGCTCCGTCCTCGGCGGCGGTGAGAAGGATCGCCAGACCCTCGGTGCCTAGTTCCCCGGCCGCACCTTGGTCGATCCGCACGAGGTCGCCGCTCAGCTTGACCAGCCCGACGGCCTCACCATTCACTTCGCCAAGTGCCAGAGAAGCCGGACTGCCAGTGGTGTAGTTGAAGGTGCAGGCCGCGCCATTGGGCAGAAGCTGAGCGATCTCCTCCTCGGTCAGGAAACCGGGATCGAGCACGGCTATGTTCGCGGTAGAAAGGGCTTCGTCGAGGTTCACGATGCGAGGGCTCACGGGTTTCTCAGGCTCGGATACGTCACCCGAGGCCTCCATCTCGTTGATGAGATAGCGCATTTCAGCGATTTCCTTGTCCTGCGCATAGATAATCTCGTCCGCCAGCTTGCGCACCCGGGGATCGGAGATGTTGGCCCTGCTCGACGTCATGATCGCGATCGAATGGTGCGGGATCATCGCGCGCATGAAACTGGTATCGCCAACCGTCGCCTGGCTGCGCACGAGCCAGAGCGACCCGGCGAAAGCGATGGCAGCTCCCGCGAAAATCGCCGTATTGATCGCCTTGCGTGAATACATCGAGAGCATGAAGGCCAGCATAATGAACGCCATCGTCGCGCCCATCAGCAGTGCCATGTAAGCCCGGGTTTCGGACCAGAAAACGTGGGAAATGAGGTAAGTATTCAAATACATAAGTCCGAACATTACAACCGTGGAGGTCGCAATCATGGCTGCAAATCTCCAATATGACATGTTGTACTCCTTCTGCTTTCACTGTCGTCGCGGACATAGCAACAACAACCATCCAGCGCTGGAGGGTTCCAGATTTTCCGGGCATTAAAGCGTTTCGAGATTAGTTTGAGACATATCCGGCGGCCTTGAAGTAGTTCCAGCACTCTTCTGGGTCGTAGAGATCGCAGATTTCTCGGATCGCCTCGAAGAGTTCGGTGAAGGTTCTTGCTCCGATCCGTCGCAAGTGGGCTTTCAGTTTCAAGAAGGCTTGTTCTATGGGATTCAAGTCGGGCGAGTATGGCGGCAGGTATAGAAACCAGCAGCCATGGTCGCGCAGGGCTTGTGCCGCCTCTTTGTTGCGATGTGTGGCCAGGTTGTCGAGGATGACCACGGTGCCGGGTGCGATTTCCTTGACGAGGACTTCTCGGATGTAGGCAGCGAAGGCCGGACCGTCCATTGCGCCCCTGATGACCCATGGCGCGATCAGCGCGTCGCTGGTCAGCCCCGCGATCAATGTTTGTGTTCCCCAATTTCCAAAAGGCGCGTCCATGGTCAGGCGTTCCCCTTGGGGTGCCCAGCCTCGGAGCCGGGTGAGGTTCGTCTTCACCGCTGTTTCGTCAATGAAAACCACGTGGTCTGGCATACGGGTGATGGCCGGAGAACGATAGGCGGCCCAGTCGTCGCGCCGGCGTCTTACCTTGGCGCGGCGGCGTTCGGTGGCCACCAGCGACTTTTTTTGTGCGTGAAGCCAAGGCGCTTCAGCAAACTGGCAACGGCTGAATGATGAACCGTGATCCCCTCGGCATCGGCAAGCGCATCGCGCAGCTCGAACAGGGTTATGTCAGGGTCTTGCGCCACCAACTCTCGGAAGAACTCAACATGGGGCGCCAACTTTCCGCCGCCACGTGGACGCCCCATCCGCGCAATGTGGACCGCGCCGGAGGCATGTATTTGCCGCCTCCAGCGTGCGCCAGTTGCCGCAGAAACCTGAAGACGGCGTGACGCCTCCCTGCCTGACAGCCCTTCTTCGATCAATCGCAAGAAACGATCTCGGAGTTCCTTTGGCAACGGTGCTGGCATGGTCCTGATCCTCCCACAAAGGGTGAATCACAAATCCGACCTCAGGGGAATCCCTCCGATTCAAACTTTGATCGAAAAGCTTTAAGTCATCTGAGGCTTCTAGTCCTTCCCTCTCGTAACCACGAGAAAGATGGTGGAGGCCGAGCAACTAATTAGGAGAAAGCCATTCAGGGCCTCGGCACCGGCCAGAAAACGCAGATGGTCCGTGGGATAGATATCGCCGAGGCCGAGGGACGAATAGTTGACCAGGGAAAAGTAGAAAACGTCCATAAACGTGTCGATGTTCTCCTGTTCAAAGCCGCCGATACCGATGAGTTCACCGAAACTGAAGCCGAGGGCATAAAGTCCGGCTTCAATGATGTGGGCAAGCGCAAGCGTATAAAGAGCAAAAAGGAGACGTGCGGACTGTGTGGACGGCGTCCCACGCGCCCGGTTCATCACAAGGGTCATCGCACGGACGTGCACCAGCCCGCTCGACCCGAATAGAACGACAACCAGAAGGATGGCCCAAACCACGTCTTCGGACCCAACTAAGTTGATTTGCGCCGGTCGTCCTCGTCGCGCCGTTTCATGGCCAGATCGGCCAGGATCGGGCAGTCCGGGCGATGATCTCCGGCACACTCCTCGACGAGATGCGCGAGTGTCGCTCGCATTTCCTTTAACTCGGCGATCTTGCCGTCGATTCGCTCAAGATGTTGCTTGGCGATCTCCTTCACCTCGGCGCTGGCACGTTTTTCGTCTTCGTAGAGCGCAAGAAGATTACGGCAATCTTCAATTGTGAAACCGAGCGCACGGGCGCGTCCCAGAAACGCCAGCTTGTGCGCGTCACTTTCACGGAACGTGCGATAACCGTTCGAACTGCGCAAGGGCTTGACCAGTCCGATATCTTCGTAATAGCGGATCGTCTTGGCGGGCAGCCCGGAAAGGTCGGCGACATCTCCGATATTCATTCCATGATCCTCCTTATTGAGCGGCGACAGGGGCAGGGGAAAGAGAATTCGCCCCTTCAGATTTCAAGCTGCTGGCTTCATCCATGGCCGGGCGGATCCGGCGCAAGCGCAGCGCGTTCGTCAGTACGAAGACCGAGCTCAGCGCCATTGCCCCGGCGGCCAGCACCGGCGACAGCAAAAGCCCGAAGGCCGGGTAGAGCACACCTGCCGCCACCGGGATCAGCGCGACATTGTAGCCGAAGGCCCAGAACAGGTTCTGGCGGATGTTGCGCATGGTCCGCCCGGACACATTGAGCGCGTTCACTACGCCGCGCAAATCACCCGACATCAGCACGACATCGGCAGATTCGATGGCAACATCGGTGCCGGTGCCAATGGCGATGCCTACATCCGCATGCGCCAGCGCGGGCGCGTCGTTGATGCCGTCCCCAACGAAGGCGATCTGTTGGCCGCCTTGCCGCAGTTCATCCAGCGCCGCCACCTTGCCATCGGGCAGGACGCCCGCGATCACGTGGTCGATGTCGATCTCCCGCGCGATGGCCTCGGCCGTTTCGCGCTTGTCGCCGGTGATCATCGCGACCTTCAGCCCGAGACCATGCAGCGCCTCGATGGCGGCGGCGCTGGCGGGCTTCACCGGGTCGGCCACGCCGATGACCGCCGCGACCTTTCCATCCACGGCCGCGAAAAGGGCCGTCCGGCCCTGCTCCGCGAGCCGGCGCTCGGTATCGGCCAGCGCCTCGATGCTCAGTTCCTCGCGGGTCATCAGGCGATCCGCGCCGACAAGCACGTCGTGCCCCGCGACCTTGGCGCGCACGCCGTAGCCGGTGATCGAGTCGCAGCTTTCGACGTCACGCCGTGCCGCGCCCTCGGCCTGAGCCGCGCGCATGATCGCCTCGGCAATGGGATGTTCGGACTGCGCCTCGACAGCCGCGACTAGCGCCAGAACCTCGGCCCGCTCAAATCCGTCGGCCAGAACGAGGTCGGTTAGTTCGGGGCGGCCCTCGGTCACGGTGCCGGTCTTGTCGAGCGCGACCATGTCCACGCCAGTCAGCTGTTGCAAAGCGTCGCCCTTGCGGAAGAGCACGCCCATTTCTGCGGCGCGCCCGGTGCCGACCATGATCGAAGTGGGCGTGGCCAGCCCCATCGCGCAGGGGCAGGCGATGATCAGCACCGACACGCCCGCCACCAGAGCGTAAGACAGCGCAGGCGACGGCCCCAACAGCAGCCAGACCAGCACAGCCAAGGCCGCCAAAGCCATGACCGCCGGCACGAACCAGAGCGTGATCCGGTCCACCATGCCCTGGATCGGCAGCTTGGCGCCCTGGGCTTGCTCGACCATGCGGATGATCTGCGCCAGCGTTGTGTCCGCCCCCACGCGGGTCGCGCGGAACCGGAAACTGCCCGTACCGTTGACGGTGCCGCCGGTCACCGGATCGCCCTCAGCCTTGACCACGGGGACCGGCTCACCGGTGATCATGCTCTCGTCGACATGCGCGCGGCCTTGCGTCACTTCGCCATCCACCGCGATGCGCTCACCCGGCCGCACGACGAGGGTGTCGCCCACGCGGATGCGCTCAATGGCCACGTCCTGCGCCTCGCCGTCCACCAGAACCCGCGCCGTGCGGGCCTGAAGGCCCAACAGCTTCTGGATCGCGGCCCCTGTACGCCCCTTGGCGCGCGCTTCCATCCAGCGGCCCAGCAGGATCAGCACCACAATGACCGCAGCAGCCTCGAAGTAAACGGCGCGAGCCGCCTCGGGCAGCACGGACGGCGCGAAAAGCGCGGTGATAGAATAGACATACGCGGCCCCGGTCCCCACCGCGACAAGGCTGTTCATGTCGGGCGCGCCTTTCACCAGAGCGGGGAACCCCTTGGTGTAAAATTGGAGACCGGGCCAGAAAAGCACGATGGTCGTCAGCACGAACTGGATCATCCAGCTGGCCTGATGGCCGATCGTGCGGCCGATCATCTCGTGCATGCCCGGCACGAGATGCGCCCCCATCTCAAGCAGGAACACGGGCAAGGCCAGCGCCGCTGCGAAAGCGGTCCGGCGGGCGAGCGCACGGGCCTCGCCTTCCTTGCGCGCGCCGCGATCCTCCGCAGTGCCGTCGTCGGCCAATTCGGCCGAATAGCCCGCCGCCTCGGCGGCCTTCAGAAGTTCGACCGGGTCGGTCGCGCCCTCGACATAGGTGACGGTCGCGGTTTCTGACGCGAGGTTGACATTGACCCCGCTCACCCCTGCCACTGCCGCGAGCGCCTTGTCGACGCGACCAACGCAGGAGGCGCAGGACATGGAAGAGACGTTCAGGCGCGCCGTTTGCGTTCGGGCGGGATAGCCGGCATGCTCCAGCGCCCCGATCACCTCGGGGATCCGGGCATCCGAGTTGATCCGGGCCTGCGCCGTTTCGGCGGCGAGGTTCACGTTCACCTCGTCGACCCCGGGTAATGCTAAAAGCGCACGCTCGACCCGACCGACGCAGGACGCGCAAGACATGTTTTGAACAGAAAAACGCAAATCTCTTGAGCCCGGCATGAACGTCTCCTTCATCTACTGAAAGATATCTAAGGCTTCCCCCCGCTGGAAGGTCAACAATGTCGGGATATTTTTTCGCCCTTGACCTTCCCATGCAGGAAGCAGGCATCTAATGCCGAGAACTGGAGAAAACAGATATGCGCAGCTTCAAGGTTCCGGATATGAGTTGCGGCCATTGCACCGCAACGATCGAAAAGGCGATCAAGGCGATAGACCCAACATCGTCCGTGACCTGCGATACGGGTACGCGGCAAGTCGAGGTTGATAGCGTGCTGAACGAGCACGTCCTGACGGAGGCGATCCGAAATGCCGGTTACGGTGTCACGGCTGCTTCGACGACCTGAAGATCACCGGTGCCGGGCAATTCTGGCGCCAGTTCTCCATCGTCGCATGAGGTTCATTCCCTTTCGCGGGCCTCATCGACCAAGGCTTCCAGTTGGTCTTGTTCGATCAAACCGGGAACCAGGTTGTCGCCGATCACGAAGGACGGTGTGCCGTTGAAACCCAACGCCTGCGCCAGCCGCATCGATTCGTCGATGTGCGCCTGGACTTCCGGCGCCTCCATGTCCGAACGCAGCTGGTCCACGTCAAGGCCGATTTCTTCGGCGATCCGCAGGACAGACGCCTCTTGCGCACGTTCCGCCATGCCCATCAACGCCCAGTGGAATTCCTCATACTTGTTCTGATTGCGTGCCGCCAAGGCCGCCTTCGCCGCAAAGACCGACCCGTCGCCGAGTATCGGCCATTCGCGAAAGACGAACCGCACATTCAGGTCCGCCTCGATCAAACCTTCAACCTCCGACATGGCCCTGCGGCAATAGGGACAGTTGTAGTCGAAAAACTCCACAACAGTGACGTCCCCGTCAGGATTGCCCAGCACCGGTGCGTTCGGATCCTGTTCCAAGAGCTGGCGTTGTTCCTTGAGCACGTCGGTCGTGGCCTCTGCCTGCGCGGTCGCTTCCTGCTGTTCGAGAAGCTGCACCGCTTCCATGATGATCTGGGGGTTTTCCAGAATCGCTTCCAAGGCCAGTTCCTTGACGCGTTCCTCGCTCAGCTCCTGTGCGAACGCGGAAAGCGGCAACAGGATGCTAATGGCGAGCACTGCCAGTCGAAGCGATTTCATTTTCAGTCTCCTCTTTTTTGCTGTTCCGCTTCGCTGCGGGCGGCCTGGACCTCCCGCTGACGGTCGGGCCATGTGGATTTGATGAAGGCGAGGATGTTCCAGATCTGCGCATCGGTCAGCTCATTGCCAAAACCGGGCATGCCGCTTTGGAAATCCACACCCTGCTTCGCGAGGGTCTTCTTTCCGCCGAGCTTGGTATAGTCGAACAGAATACTATCAGGATGATGCCAGGTGTGACCGGTTTCGTCATGCGGGGGTGCGGGCAGGATGCCATCCTCTCCGGCCGAGCGCCATCCGGCCTGTCCCTCGAGATCGGCGCCGTGGCAAGAGGCGCAATACTCCTGATAGAATTCTGCGCCCTCGGCGAGATCGACAGACTGCGGCGGTTCCGGCGTGGCGGAGGTGCCGGATGTCCCTCCCGCCATCATCCAGGCGCCGACTCCAGCCGCGCCGGCCATGAGCAGAAAGAGGATCAGCCAACGTCGCATCATGTCACCTTCATCCAGGTCATCATGCCCGAGGCCGCGTGGCTGAGCATGTGGCAGTGAAACAGCCAGTCGCCGGGATTGTCGGCCACGAAACCGATCGTGTGGGTCTGGCCGCCGAACATCAGGATCGTGTCGCGCAAGGGACCGAGCCCGCCATCCTCGCCGATCTCGCGGAAATGCAGCCCATGCAGGTGCATCGCGTGGGGAAAGGACGTGTCGTTGTAGATCTGCAGCTTGACCGTTTCGCCCTTCGCGACATCTACGAGCGGCGCATCGGTCATGCCGATCGTTCCATTGAACGACCAGAACTGGTTGGCGACCACCAACTCGCGAAAGCTTTTCTTCTCGCCATTCAGAAACGCGCTGTCGAGCGTGCCCATTGCGCCGCCCTGCATGTCGAGCCGCACGGTCCTGGCGTCATCGAGGCCGATCACCTCCATCCCCGGATTGGGTCGCAGCGCGTCCGGTGCATCCCGGGAGCGTGGTCGAGGCCTTTCCAGTCACGGTGAAAGCCACCTGCGAGGCCGCCTCCTGATCGTCGAGGCGAACGAGATGGGCGGTTTCCTCGGGCGCGGCGGTCACGTCGACGATCAGATCGGCCCGCTGACCGGGGCCGAGGATCAGCGCCTCAGCGAGCGGCTCGGGCCGGGGCAGTGGCATGCCGTCCAGTGCAACCGTCCAGCCCTCCATGCCATGAAGCGACAGCACGAAAATCCTGGCGTTGGCCGCGTTGACGAGGCGCAGGCGCAGACGTTCGTGTTGGCGCACCTCCAGGGAAAGGTCGTGCCGGCCGTTGGTGGCGATGAAATTGCCGCGCCGCCCGGCATGGCCGCGGTCATGGCGCGAGGTGAAGTCCGGGACGATCTGCGCCATTTCGGGGTCGAGCAGCCAGTCATCAAGGATCAGTACCTCTTCCCGATCCAGGTCCGGCGGCTCGGATTCCTCGACGATCAACGCGCCATAGAGCCCGCGCGCCACCTGTTCGGTCGAGCGGTTATGAGCGTGATACCAGTAGGTTCCGGCATCCGGCGCGATGAAATCATAATCAAAGCTCTGCCCCGGCTCGACCGCGGGCTGGGTCAGCCCGGCAACACCATCCATCGCATTGTCTATGCGAACCCCGTGCCAATGCACCGTGCTTGCCTGGGGCAGTGCGTTCATGAAGCGGCGTTGCAGCCGCGCACCCTGCTGAAGACGCATTTGAGGGCCGGGCATCGCGCCGCCATAGCCCCAGATTTCGGTCTTGGGATAGCCTTCCGGCGCCAATTGAACGCTGGCCGTGCGGGCGTCCAGGGATTGAAACTCTGACGTTGCGGCATAAAGCCGCTTTGGAAGGGCAAGCGCCGCGGTGATAGCCGCCCCCTGCATGAGAAAATCGCGTCGCGTCGGCATGGAGAATCCTGTGTTTCAATCGCGGCAATTATGGCGCCGGCAATCAGATCTGAAAATCGGAAGATCAGGCCGGATAGTGAGAGTGGGCACCCGGAACCTGCCCAAGGCTCAGTTGATCCCGTTCTCCCTTTGCAATTCACGTACATAGCGTGCGATCAACTTGACGTCGCCATCGGTCAAACCTTCGACCGGTGGCATGTTTCCGAATTTCCAGTGATGCGCGCGCACACCGTTTTTCGCGGCCATCACGAACGCCATGTCGGAATGGTGGTTCGGTTCGTAGATCTTGTGCACGAGTGGTGGTGCGACCCCGTTCTGGCCTGCGGCGTTCTTGCCGTGACATTCCGCACATGTCGCCTCGTAGGCCCGCTTGCCCATCTGCGCCTGGTCCGAAAGCTCCGCCGGCAGCGAAACTTCGACCATGGGGGCGCCCGATTCCAGATCACTGGTGTCGGGAGGTACCATCGAATGGCCCATCCCCTGCTGGGGTTGCTGCGCGATTTTCCAGTAGACTACCGCGCCGCCCAACACGAAGAAGGCCAGAATGGCTAGAACTGTCTTGTTCATTTGATCCTTACTTCAGATAAGTTTGACTTGGGTGCCGATTGGAGTCCTGTCGAACACTTCGATGATATCTTCGTTGTGGAGACCGATGCAGCCGCTGGAGGATTTGCGACCGATCTTGCGCGTGTCGCCGGTCCCATGGATGCGGTAGTACTGCCAGGTCAGATGCATGGCGCGCACGCCCAGCGGGTTCTCGGGGCCGGGGGCGACATATGCCGGCAAAGACGGATCGCGCTCGCGCATCGACGGGGTGGGCACCAAATCCGGCGCATCGTCCTTGTAGACGATTCGCTATAGCCACGCCGCGTGAGTTCGTCGCCCTTAGGAACCGATGTGGGGTAGATGCGCATCTCCCCATCCGCGGTCCAGTGCTGAAGAACTCTGGTGTTGGTATCGGAAAGCAGAATTCCTTTGCCGAGCGCGTCAAAGTGATCCTGCCAGCGATGCAACCGGAATGACGAAATATTCCGGCGAACTGAGTCCGAACTCTTGGGCACGCAACACCGATGGTGCCGCAAGAGCAACGAGCCCTCCAACCGAAAAGAATAGAAAGCCTCGGCGTCTTATTGCCCTGGGGGTCTTGTCTTCCATCGTCCGTCTCCGCGCATTCGATCCTTGAATGGGACTCTTGAACCGCCTTCCCGCACTGGAAGATCAAGAATGGTCGGGATGAAAACTCCGTGAAATACGTAACGGTTTGTATCGCTCACCTCCCTGCAGGATAAGCCTTTAGCAGGGTTTCGAATTACGGGGTCTCGACATTATGAAAATGGCCAAATCACGAGTAGAGCTTTCCAATTCAAGTAACATGATGAACTTTGGGATATGAGTCTGCTGTGCGGTCACACTTGCGCCGGTTTTGTTTTATGCTGTGGCAGGTCGCGTATCTGTTGGTTTCTCGAGCAACACGTTCATACTCGCGCCTTTGGCATGATGTCTGGGAGGTCATTTCGGCGAAGCGGGAAAGGGCATGATGGCTTAGCCTTGGAGTTCTTGCTTGCGGCGCCGAAACTCATCTTGGACCTGTCCCGGAATTGTTCCGCTCCTTTGACTTGGTAATTTGCCACAAAGGAGAGACATCATGGCACAAAAAACCAACCCCGGAATTCCGCGCCGAGGCAGTGGGGATAGCTTTGACCAGCGGACTGCCGCGTAAACAAGTGGCCGCCGATTTTGGCGTAGGCTTCTCCACGTTGAGCCGCTGGATTCAGAAGGATCGGCGCAATCCAGAGAAACCAACGGTCCAGTCTGATCTCGAACGCGAGATCACGGAGCTGCGGAAAGAGAACCGCATGCTCCGGGAGGAGAGGGAGGTGTTAAAAAAGGCCACGGTGTTCTTTGCGGAGAGAAGCAAATGAGGTTTGCCTTCGTTGAAGAACACCGAAACGACATCCCGGTGAACCGCTTGTGTGAGATTATGGACGTCAGCCCGCGAGGCTACCGCGCCTGGCTGTCCCGCCCTGCCAGTCGGCAGCAACGCACCGACATGGTGTTGCTCGCCCACATCCGCGAACAGTTCCGCTTGTCTCTGGGCAGCTACGGCAGGCCCCGCATGACCGAAGAGCTGAAGGAGCTGGGGTTTGATGTCGGGCATCGCCGCATTGGCCGTTTGATGCGACAGAACCGCATTACGGTGAAGAGGAACAAGAAGTTCAAGGCTACGACCGACAGCAATCACAGCTTCAACATCACGCCGAACCTGCTGAACCGGGACTTCTATGCGGATCGCCCCAACCAGAAATGGGCGGGCGACATCAGCTATGTCTGGACGCAGGAGGGGTGGCTCTATCTGGCTGTCATCCTCGACCTGCATTCTCGACGTGTCATTGGTAGGGCCGTCAGCAGCCGGATGAAACGCGATCTGGCGATCCGGGCACTGAACATGGCGATTGCGATGCGGCGGCCACACAAGGGCTGCATCCACCATACGGATCGCGGCTGCCAATACTGCTCTCACGACTACCAGAAAATCCTGCGCCAGGACGGCTTCAAGGCATCTATGAGTGGGACCGGGAACTGCTACGACAACGCTGCCGTCGAAACCTTTTTCAAGACCATCAAGGCGGAACTGCTGTGGCAGCGGTCTTGGCGGACACGTCGCGATGCTGAGATGGCCATCTTCGAATACATCAACGGCTTCTACAATCCGCCTCGAAGGCACTCAGCATTGGGCTGGAAAAGCCCCTTGGCCTTCGAAGCAAAGGCTGCATAAGTGAGCAATCGGAGCGGCACGAAAGCGTGACAGGTCCATCTTCGTCGATCTCACCGCGTGCATAGCGTTCCTTGAGGATCTCCATCGCATCGCGAGTTTCGCCCAAACGGTTGCTGGTGAGCATACGGAAGAAGAATACGGTAACCGCGATAATCACCCCCCAGAAAAGGATCATGCCGAAACCTCCCAACCAACCATGACCATCTCCCCACATCATGTGTCCAAAAGTGTTATCAGCAATGCCGCCTGGATCCGCGAGGGCCGAGACTGTGCCCGCAAACAGAGCGATTACGCTGGATTTGACCGTCAAATAGGCATTCATGATATTGTCTTTTCTTGCTGGTTGGAACTTTGTGAAAACGGCAAATCGAGTCGCGCAAGAAGCCCGCCGTCCGGGTGGTTCTGCAAAATTATATCGCCGCCATGCGAGCGCAGGATGGTGCGTGCGATTGACAGGCCGAGACCGGTGCCACCCGTCTCGCGTGAGCGTGACGTCTCGACCCGAAAAAATGGTTCGAAAACCTCTTCTAGCTGCGTCTCCGGGATGCCGGGACCATGATCACGAACCCAGATCGATGCCCTGTCATACTCGCGGCTATACGTGACCTCGACATCGTCGCCGTAACGTACTGCATTTTCTATGACGTTCCGCAAAGCTCGGCGCATGGATTGAGGCCGAAGCCTCACCCGAAGCGGTGTGTCCGTTTCGAGTCGGAATGCGTTGAGCATGTCACACTTCAGCTCAGTGAGAAATTCCCCCAATTCTATTGTTTCAGGAGGTTCACTTATTGCCATGCCTCGAGCAAAAGCCAGTGTGCGCTCGACCATATCCTGCATTTCCTCGATGGATTTCACCAAGGCGTCACGCGTCTCTTCCTCATCCACCATCTCTGCGTGAACCCGCAAAGCGGTCAGTGGCGAACGCAAATCGTGACCCAGAGCGGCCATTATACGCGTCTTGTCAGCGACCGTGCGCACCAGTCTCTCCTGCATGTGATTGAAGGTATCCGTCAGTTCTCTGACTTCGCTTGGTCCCGCGACTGGGAGTGGCTTGTTTTCCTCTCCCCTGCCAAGCCTGTCTGCGGCTTGCGCCAAGCGCCTTAACGGCCAGGTCAGGCGAGCAAGCAAGTACCAAAAAGCAACACCAATCAGGAACGCCGCCGTGAAACCAAAGCTCACCGCAGAAAAGATTGGCCACTGTAGCGGCGGTCGCTGAAAGCGCGTATCGACATTCAGCCATGTGCCATCTTCAAGCGCGATAGACAGTGTCAATTCAAGCCCCGAGATCTTGTCATGCATCATCTGCTTGTGCTCTGCGGCCATCTCCGGCGGCACTGACCTCATTGGCGGGAATGCGCGCTCAACCTCATGCAATTCTACTCGGATTTCGCGACTGTCTTCAGCGCCGAACAATGACCTGACGCGCGCTTCGACAGCTCCTCCCGCGCGGTGATCAAGATGATCCACAGCCGCCTGCGGGTCGGTCCGAAACCGTGCCAGCGGCGAATCTGCGGCGCGAAGAATCGAGGCTCGCAAGTCCGTTGGGGCCTGTTCTAGTAGCATGGCCACATTCGCCGCGCGCCCAGCCGCCTCGGCTCCTATTGCAGCACGTATCGCGAGACTGCGCTCGTCCACAAACAGCCAAATGCTAATCGCCTGAGCCACGGCGAGGCTACCAATGATGAGCAACAGAAGCTGGACGCGTAAACTATCCAGACGCTTGCGGATCACTGCTGCACCTCGACATCCGTTGCAAGGCAATAGCCCCCGTTTCGAACCGTTGTGATGATCTTCGGACGACCCGGGTTGTACTCGATCTTCCGCCTGAGGCGGCTGATCTGGTTGTCAATTGTCCGGTCGAAAGCGGCCGGTGTTCGTCCGACTGCCAGGTCTAAAAGCTGTTCTCGGCTAATCACGATACGCGGGCGTTCGAGCAGGATCGTAAGAAGTTTGAACTCTGATGTCGTCAGTACGTCCTCGCGGCCGTCCTCTGCGAAAAGGCGGCGCGTATCGGTTTCGAGCGTCCAGTCCGCGAACCTAACCCTGCTCCCCGTAAGACTCCCGGCAAGTGCTTCCGGTTTCTGCGCGCGGCGCAGAATTGCCTTTATCCGCGCCAGTAGCTCGCGAGGATTGAAGGGCTTGGGCAAATAGTCATCCGCACCGACTTCGAGGCCGATGATGCGGTCCATTTCCTCGCCAAGCGCTGTCAACATGAGGATGGGGGCCAGCCCTTTGGTGGACAGACGACGACAGACCGATATCCCGTCTTCGCCCGGCATCATCACGTCAAGGACAATAAGGTCATAGCGGCCAATCTTGAGTAGACTATCCATCTGGGAAGCGTCGACCGCCGTCGTCACGCGCATGTCATTCTTTTCCAGGTATCGCGCAACCGCTTTGCGAATTTCGGCGCTGTCGTCGACCAGAAGTATGTGCGGAGAGTTTGTCATCTTTTGTAACTAAGCGATGAAAGGATCGCTGCCGAGAAAATTTGTCGCGAAACGTAACAAAGCCGCACTTTGCGACAGATTGATACACACGTGCCGTCAGCAGCGTTCCAAAACCAAGTCATACTTCATCGGCAAACAATGCATGTAGGACAAAAGGAAAAAGTGAATGGGACGTAAACTGGCACTGATTTTTTGTACAACTGTCGCGGTGTCTGCTGGTGGTATTGTCTTGGCAGACAACGGCTACGGTACCGGGCATCACGAACTGCCCAAGCGAGGTGATGCCACCCATTCGGGAGATACAATGAAAGGCCACTTTCGGCACATAGACCGCAATCAGGACGGCATGGTGTCGCGCGAGGAGGTTGAAGCCCACGATGAACGTGACAAATGGTTCAAGCGAAACGCCCTGCTCGGGGAGTTTGCTGATCCAGGATTTTAGTTGTGAAGAACTCTCACAAAAGGGCAGGGTGGCTTGCTGAACAAGAGCGTGATCGAATTCTGCTCTCGCAGGCTTAGCTTTTGATTGAAGGAAGCTATCTCAAGCAGCTGAGCCGCTACAAGTTTTTCAGAGTTGACTAAATTGGCCACGTCGTGACGGCCCTTATTTCCGGAGCGGCGTGGTGATTTGCTTCAGCCTAGACTGCCAGCAGGGCCGTTGTACATACCGCAGCGTTGCTTATGCTGATTTGGCACTAACTAATCAGCTCAACTGCTTTGTCAGTAATCTTGCATAGCGGTGGACCTAAAACTGCAGTGTCCGATTGGGCTGAAATCGCCAGAACCTATGGTATTTGAACGAATTGATTCCCACGCGCCCACCTGTTGCGCGGTCAATGCGTACCACAAGGTTACGCTCGCGTGCACTCGACCAGATTGCATCTTTATCCGCTGCAACGCCGTGCAGGTTTCCTCCAAGTTCAAACGAATCAAGAGTTTCACCACTGTCGGCATTTTCAATTGAAACCTTGCCGACGTCAGACTCGCTGATAATCAATTGACGGGCCTCGGCATCCAGCATCATGTGCTTGGGTGGACCTTGCAGTTTGAAGTTGCGCGTAACTATCCCGTCTTCAGGATCGAGTTCGCTGATCGCGTCATTCCCGGCGTTGGAAACGAAGAAATAGCCCTTCTTTGGCTAGGCGATTACATATTCCGGGATCGGACCCGTGGCGACGATCGCAGTAACCTCACCGTGTTCCAGGTCGATCAGCGAAACAGCATCGAGTCCAGGATGCGTCACCGCGGCGAAGCGTTCATCCGACGAAACCCCGACATGGTGTATTATGCCGGGAACTTCGACGCGACGCAGGATTTCATGACTGTCCGCGTCGACCAAGGTGATCAGGCTCGAAGTGGTCGGGCCGGCATCTTCTCTGCCTCCATGGTGAGCTACGTGATCCTCCTCAGAAACTTCGGAAGGCTTGGGCACCATGCCGACTTCGGTTTCCGTAAGACTACCGGCAACCAGGATGCCGCGGTTTGTTGCGCCTGCCAGTTCGTGAACGTTGTCGAGACCCTCGATGCGGCCAACAGCCTCAAAGGCTTCATTCAGATGAAGTACTGTTCCGAGTTCTCCTTCCGGAATTTACACATCGGCTATTGCAGCGCTGCTAGTGAGTACTGTTGCACCGATTGCCAGTAACGGCATTCTCATAGGGTCGCTCCTTGTTTGCGCATAGCTTTCCGTGTTGATTTCCGAAGCTACCCGAAACGGGAATCGATGAACTGCGTCGACTGTGCGTTCTCTACCGCGAGGCGAAGCACGGATGAAAGGAAAGCCATAGCCGTTGACGAAACTTAAGCTGACTGCGGCGCATATTGAGCGCCACAGTCGTGATCAAGCTACAGAGAATTTGACTTTCCTTTGTCAGCAACAGCGCCTGCTGTATAGCCTCATTGGCCTCGCTGCGGATTGTCAAAGCGCTCTTCGAACATGCTCTTGAATTCTGATGCAGCCTGCATATGGGCCTCCATCTCCGCGCGCGTGACCTTGCCGTCCTTGTTTTGATCGGCGTGATCGAAATGGCCGCGCATCGTATCGTTCATGTGGATATTGTTATCGCGGTCGGGCAGATCATGATGCCCGGTTATATATCCCGTGTCCGCGAGCGCTGCGCCGCCGAGAGCCGTAGCAAATGCGGTTGCGAGAATGAGCGTGGTGTTACGTTTCATTGAAAGCCTCCATTTTGGCGTGTTGCAGGACCAAAGTGGCAAATGCGACGTGTCTTGCAACAGGCTCCGGGCGCTGTCGTGTAACGGTCTGTCGCAAAAGCCGACCTGGTTACATTTGGTGACAGATTCCCTCGGTATCTGACGCTTGATCCTGTCGATCCTAGACAGGATGAACGTGAGCCGGTTCGATGAAAGGACTGCCTATGACACCAGTAGCGGCCCTGAAGGTTGTGCTTGCGATGGTGCTCTGGGTCTTGTGCTTTCCGGTCATCGTGGTCGGGCTCAAATACTCGCCTCATCTCACTTTTGCCGCCATGAGGGCGCTCCTCGCAGGCGGCGTGCTTACAGTTTTGGCGCTGATGTTAGGGCGACCATTTCCGCGAGGGCACCGGGTTTGGTTGACGCTAGCGGGAGCTGGCTTCGGTGCGACGAGTCTTGGCTTTCTTGGGATGTTTCATGCGGCAGAGTTTGCCTCACCGGGCTTTGCGACAGTAATAGCGAATACGCAACCTCTTCTGGCCGCTGTCCTCGCGGCGTTCTGGCTCGGGGAAAAGCTGTCCTTGATTGGTAGCATAGGCTTGTTTGCCGGATTTGCAGGGATCGTGCTAATTGCTCTGCCCGATTTTCTGGCTGATGGAAACGAGAGTTATGTTATAGGCGTTCTGTAAATCATTCTTGCAGCCGCTGGCGTTATGCTTAGCAACGTCCTGATAAAATCCATTGCAGGAAAGGTGGACACCCTTTCGGCAATGGGCGTGCAGATGCTGTTAGGTAGCGTACCACTCGTCATTGCGGCGATATCCATGGAGGAGCCAACTACAATTAACTGGGCGCCCGCATTCATCGCGTCGCTTCTCGTCCTGGCGATGGCAGGATCGGCACTTGTCTATTGGCTGTGGTTCTCAGCGCTTGAAACAGTTCCATTGAATCGGGCCATTGCCTTCAGTTTTCTCATTCCGGTTTTTGGACTGACCTTGGGTATCGTTGTCTATGGCGAGTGACTCTCTGTCTTACAAATTGTAGGCATCGTTATGATATTTTTGGGAATAGGGATGGTTCAGCGCGGAAAGGAAAGGACACTCAATGAGGTTTGAATACGCATTCTTCCGAAACAACCGAGAACCGGTCGTTCATCCGTCACCTTCGATGAACGAACTTGAGTGCCACGTTATGTTGAACTTAATGCAATTTGCTCGCATCTAAATGAAATGGAGGGATGAGATATGACGGAGCCAGACACAAAAACACGGGAACCTGCCCACGACCGCGACCCGGCCGAGATCGCGCTTGCAGAGGGTCGGCAAGCCTTTCTGGGATTTCTGGTGCGCCGTTTGGGCAACAAGGCGGATGCGGACGATGTTTTGCAGGAATTCTGCGTTCGGGTGCTGACGCGCAAAGACCAGCTGCGAGACGTGGAGCGAATGGATTCCTGGCTCTATGCCATCTTGCGATCGACGATGAACGATCATTTCCGTAAGTTGGCTCGCCGGGGGCGCCTCGCCGAAGCGTATGGCAGCGAACCCGAGGCATTGGCTGATGATGCCCCCGCACAGATGGCGCAATTTTGCCGTTGCCTGGATGGTCTGGTTCCGGCGCAGCGGGCAGCAGATGCAGAATTGATTCGTCGGGTCGACTTCGGAGAGGAGGACCGTGCCGCGGTCGCCTTCGACATGGGCCTGACCCGCAACGCGCTTGGCGTGCGTCTGCATCGTGCCCGCGCGGCCTTGCGCGATGCGCTGACGGGTCAATGTGGCAAGTGCTGCAAGACAGGTTGGGATGACTGCTACTGCACTCCGATCGGCTGCGAAAACCCCGAAGATGAGACCCACTGTGCTCCCAAGGACGCATCGAACTGATGCTAGGTGAATAGGCCCAGCTTGTAATGGATTCCGCCAGGAAGCGTCGACTTACGGGAAAGCCCAGGTCCGGGCGTCATGGCAGGGACACCAAAATGATCAGCGGAAAAAAATATATCGGATCAGGCAATCCATGAGCGCCTCGCCTCCTCAACGGAGTTGTTTAGTCTCGTTCACCGGATAGGCTGCGCTTGCGCGTCGCATTCGCACCATGCCGATGCTCCGGTTTCCCAAGAACTCTTTCGGAGGATCGAAAGTGACGGCCAGAGTCTGGTTGAAGCGGCCAGAATTTTGGGTCTCGGACCCAAGGACTGCGCCTACCTCCTTGCCGGATTACGTCGCGATATGGCGACCGAACTCGTGGTTCTGCTGCTAGATACCGAAAGACCGTCTCCTGTTGTCTCAAATGAGACCAACAATTCAAAGCTACGGAAGTAGCGGCCTGATAGCAGCAAAAACCAAACGAACAGTGCTGCGGCTAATGGCCGTCGTGAACTCGACCAACAGCAAGCGACGGGGAGCAAGATGTCCGATTTAAAAACAGGCAATTGATGTCCCAGACGCAAACGCTCGCGAGACTTTCTCTACTGTGCCACTGGCGCCACCGGAGTAGTGGCAACGGGCCCCGCCGTCTGGCATTGATCAATTCCGTGAATTCTTCGGCCGATATCATCAGCCAATCGACTAGTGTCGTCGATTTAACGGACGCTACTACAAGACCCGGGAGCGCGTTTGACTGGGCGGGAGATCCTGTCTTTATATAGCGGCGTTAGCCCGCGATGATCGCTAAGGCGCGAGCGGCAGTTTTGGATCAGCTCGTTGACCCGATTGACGACGTGAAGGACCCCCCACCGTCGACTAGGAGTTGACAGCGATTGATCAGAACAGATCGGCTCTGGAGGGCGGTCAAGGGTTAATCGTGGTTCGAACGTGCACCACCTATTTGGGGGTCTGCCGGTGGGTCAGCGTTGGAGAGTTCGGCGAGTGGTTTTGCGCGTGCCACTGATAGCAGTGCGATCAGTCGGGCTGAATTGGAAAAGGTCCCGTACCCCGAAATCTCGGCATTACGCCCTATAGCCTCGAGTCCGATTTGTTGCTGTTGATCGGAGCGACGTGACTGGCGGATGGGTCGCGGAATTCACCGAATTTCCTGTAATGGAATGTAGTAGTGGGCGTCTCCAATATGAAACCATGATTGAAGGAGACCAAGATGGCTCAGAAATCCATCCAAAACGATGAATCTCAAACCAAAACCGCAAAGTCCGGTGGGTGCTGTGGCGGCAGTTCCGTCAACACAGCTACCGAAGTCCAACCCAAGGCCAGATCGTCTGCTGCACCGTTGGGGAAATGCTGCTGCAGCAAAAATTGAGATCAGTTGCGACACGGCCTCGCTTAGCGAGAAGGACAGATCAGTAGCTGTTCAACATACGTCAAGAGAAAGGTTTCATAGCCATGATTATAATAAGCGTTTTTGCGGGTTCCTGTGCCCTGCTTTTCGTCCATTCGTACTACTCATGGCGAAATCGCGCGGTAGCTATCCCGGTTGTCCTCGAACGAGATCACACATCGGACGCCATTTTTGGGCGCACATTGTGACAAAACGATACAGGAAGCTTCGTGACAGCCCTTCGGCTGTGGGTGCAGTCATCGCCACAACGAGGCAGCTCTGAAAGGTTTGGAAGGAGAAATCATGTCAGATTTTAAATCGGTTCGTATCTATCCCCTAGGGATGGCCCTTGGGACTCTGCTGGCGATCAGCTTCGTGCTGTGCGTTATCTCCGGCCTGACATTCCCGACCGCCACCATGTATCAGGCCTGGCTACCACTTCTGCCCGGCGTGACTTGGATCAGCTGGCCAAGCGTCTTTCTGGGGCTGATCGAGAGCTTCGCCTATGGCTGGTAAATTGCCGTGATTTTCGTACCGGCGTTCAACTTCTTTTCGCGCAAGGCGAAGGCATGACAAACCAACAAGAGTACCCCCAAAAACCACCTTGTGGCCATCGTCCCTGCGCGTTGGGGGCGTCGGTTACATCGATCCAATAGTGACGAGCCAATTGCGAACAGGAAAGGAAGCAGGATGAACGTGACGAAATGCCGGGGCGGCAGGCAAAGAGAGGGTGACGAGAGCTATGACATGGTACCAGACGGCTATACCGGCACGGTCTATACCTGCTCGATGCACCCCGAAGTGCGTAGCGCCGAGGAAGGGAAATGTCCCAAATGCGGCATGTTCCTAGTGCCCGAAGGTGACGTTGGGCAGCAATGGCATCATGACCATTCTGGGCACGCCCATGCGCATGGCGCTGCAACTGTCGGGGTGAAGAACGGCGACTATGACACCGTGCCGGAGGGCTTCAACGGCACTGTCTATACGTGCCCGATGCATGCGCAGGTACGCCATCCTGGCCCCGGATCCTGTCCGATCTGCGGCATGGGGTTGGAGCCTGAAACAGTCAGCCTTGAGGATGATGGTCCGAATCCCGAGCTGGTCGACTTTACCCGTCGATTCTGGGCTGGTGTCGTGCTGACAATGCCCGTTCTCGTTTTAGCGATGGGTCCTTTCGTAGGTTTCACATATTTCATGGAGCAACTGGGCGAACGCCCTTCGCTCTGGCTGGAGTTGGCGCTCTCGACGCCCGTGATCCTTTGGTCGGGTTGGCCATTCTTTGTGCGCGGCTATCAGTCGTTCCGGACGATGAATCTCAACATGTTCAGCCTGATTTCGATGGGTGTAGGTGCGGCGTATATCTTCAGTATCGTTGCGGTCATCGCGCCGCAGATTTTCCCGACCGGGTTCCGCGATGAGAACGGCAATGTCGGCGTCTATTTCGAGGCCGCCGCCGTGATCGTAACGCTGGTTCTGCTGGGCCAGGTGATGGAATTGCGCGCCCGCGAAGGCACCGGCAAGGCGATCCGGGCCTTGCTGGACATGGCAGCCAAGACAGCGCTCGTGATCCGCCCTGACGGCACCGAAGAGGAAATCGAGCTGGACCAGGTGCAGCTGGGCGATCACATTCGCGTGCGCCCCGGCGACAAGGTTCCGGTCGATGGTGTGGTGGTCGAAGGCCGCTCCTCGGTGGACGAGTCGATGATTTCCGGAGAACCCGTCCCCGTCGAGAAGGTCGCGGGCGAACCCGTTACCGGGGCCACGATCAACGGCACCGGCAGCCTGGTCATCGAGGCCACGCGCATCGGGGCGGATACAATGCTTTCCCAGATCGTGCAGATGGTTGCCAACGCACAGCGCAGCCGTGCGCCGATCCAGAAATACGCCGATCAGGTCGCGGGGATGTTCGTGCCAGCGGTGATCGCCGTCGCAATCGTGTCATTCATCGTCTGGTCGATCTGGGGGCCTGATCCCGCAATGGCCTATGGCCTCGTCTCGGCTGTGGCGGTGCTGATCATCGCCTGTCCCTGTGCGCTTGGTCTTGCCACGCCGATGTCGATCATGACCGCCACGGGCACAGGTGCGCAGATGGGCGTACTGATCAAGAACGCCGAAGCGCTGGAGCGGTTTGAAAAGATCGACACGCTGATAGTGGACAAGACTGGTACGCTGACCGAAGGGAAGCCCAAACTGGTCGCGGTGCTGACCGAGGAAGGACATGACGAGGCCGAAGTCTTGCGCTTGGCCGCATCGCTGGAGCGCGGCTCAGAACACCCGTTGGCCGAGGCCATCGTGCGCGGGGCAGAGGAGCGCGGTGTCGATTTCACCAAGACCGAGGACTTCGAGGCGGTGACCGGCAAGGGCGTCAAAGGCCGCGTCGACGGCAAGTCGGTTGCGCTTGGCAATGCAGCACTGATCCACGACATGGGACTGGACAGCGGCGCGCTGGTCGACACCGCCAACGCGCGGCGCGACGAAGGCGAGACCGTAATGTTCATCGTACTGGATGGCACGATTGCCGGATTGGTCAGCGTCGCTGACCCGGTCAAGGAAACTACTCCCGCGGCCCTCAAGGCGCTACATGAACAAGGATTTCGGATCATCATGGCGACCGGCGACAACGAGCGCACCGCGCAGGCCGTCGCTAGCCGCCTCGGCATTGATGAGATTCGCGCTGATGTACTGCCCGAGGACAAAGCGCATATTATCCGCGAGCTGCAAAAACAGAGCCGAAAGGTCGCCATGGCCGGCGATGGGGTCAATGACGCCCCCGCACTTGCCCAGGCAGATGTCGGCATCGCGATGGGCACGGGAGCGGATGTGGCCATCGAAAGCGCGGGGTTCACATTGGTTAAGGGCAATCTCGACGGCATCGTGCGAGCCCGCAAACTGAGCCACGCCACGATGCGCAATATCCGCCAGAACCTGTTCTTCGCGCTGATCTACAACGCGTCGGGTGTGCCTATAGCAGCCGGTATCCTCTATCCGTTCTTTGGTATCCTGATCGGCCCAATTTTTGCCGCCTTCGCCATGAGCGCATCTTCGCTGTCGGTGGTGTTGAATGCTCTTCGGCTGCGGCGACTGAAGTTCTGAACCAATAATGGCAGACGATTTCTCCATTCAACAGTAACAGGATCAAAGCAGATGACTGAGCATGATGATAATCACGACAATCACGAAAACGGCTTTTGGAAATCTCGCACAGGCGTCTTTCTTCTGATTGCTCTCGGGATTGGTGCGTTCCTCCTCGCATTCGAACATCGCGTCCACATTTTTGGCGGTAATGGGTTTCTCGCGCTGCTTCTTCTCGGATGCGTCGTGATGCATCTCTTCATGCATGCTGGGCACGGGGGTCATGGCGGAGGCGATAAGTCATGATGCACGATCCCGGTTATGGGCTGTGGTTCTTTACCCTGCTGAATGCCGCCATTTTCATCATGTTTGCATTCAGCTTCTTCAAGCCGCAAACGGCGCGAGACTGGCGTAGTTTCGGAGCCTTCAGCGCATTTTTAGTGGCCCTGTTCACCGAAATGTATGGCTTTCCTCTCACGATTTATCTGCTGTCCGGTTGGTTGCAGAGCACTTACCCAGGGATTGACTGGTTTTCGCACGATGCCGGCCACCTTCCGGAAATGCTCTTCGGCTGGCAAGCCAACCCGCATTTCGGCCCTTTCCACATCCTAAGCTTCGTTCTGATCGGACTTGGGTTCTGGATGATCTCGGCCGCATGGCGAGTGCTTTACCAAGCCCAACGGAACGGCACGCTGGCTACCAGTGGTCCCTATGCGCGTGTCCGACATCCGCAATACGTGGGTTTCATCCTCGTTTTGACCGGCTTTCTGGTCCAGTGGCCAACATTGCTGACACTGGCGATGTATCCGGCGTTGTTCTGGATGTACGTGCGGCTTGCTCGCGCAGAGGAGCGGGAAACCCGGGCCGCGTTCGGAGACAGGTTCGACGCGTATGCCGCGCGAGTTCCCGCCTTCTTGCCAAACTTCACGCAGGCACATGACGCAACTCAATGACAAGACGGTAGTGGATCCCTGAACGACAATCCAACCGATAGGGAAGCACACAGTAATGGCGTGTCGTCATGGTTTCCAACCGCGTACACGATCCTTTTTCCTTAATCATCATTGTCGCAGGCCTGACCTGGATCATCCCCGCAGGACAATATGATCGTGCGATGAACGAAGAGGTCGGGCGTGAAGTTGCCGTGCCGGGAACCTACCAGACCGTCGATCCCAATCCGCAGGGCTTTGTCGAAGTCATGCTAGCTCCCGTGGCAGGATTCTATGACCCGGACAGTTATGCGGCGAACGCAATTGATGTAGCGCTGTTTGTGCTCCTGCTGGATGGGTTTCTTGGCGTAGTCAACGCCACCAAAGCCATCGATACTGGCATCCAGACGGGCGATGGGCTGCATGAAAGGGCGCGAGATCTGGATGATACCGATCCTGATGTCGCTGTTCGCCTTGGGCGGCACGACCTACGGCATGGCATAGGAAAAACCGGCCTTTTATGCACTGCTGATCCCGGTTGTTGTCGCCGCGGGGTTTGATGCGGTCACCGGCGTCGCCATCATCCTGATCGGAGCTGGCATCGGCACCCTCGGCTCCACGATCACCCCTTTTACAACCGTCATCGCATCAAACGCGGCGGGGATACCCCTTACCCAGGGTATGGCATTGCGGCTAGTCATCCTGACCGGCAGACTCTTGACATGCATCGCCTACGTGATGCGCTACGCCGCTAAAGTAAAGGCCGATCCATCCCACTCGGTGGTCGCCAAGCAGCGCGATGCACATCGCCGGATATTCTTAAGCGCTGACGATGGCGAATTCACCGAACCGGAGCTGACCGGAACCCAGAAGCTGGTGCTGGTCCTGTTCTTCGCCACCTTCGCGGTGGTCAGGGCTTTGCTCAGGATCCGCGTGGATATTTCCGAGCTGACACCTGGCACGCAACTCACTGTCAAGTAGCGGGGAAAACCGGTGTTCATCCGCTATCGAACTGAAGAGGAAATTTCTGCGGCACGTTCCGAAAGTGTCGCCGACCTACCTGATGCGATCGCAAGAAACCCCAACTTCGACGGGGACGTGCCTGCGACCGATGAGCACCGGGCAGTTCCCGGCCGCGAAGAGTATTTGATCATGATTGGCGTTTGCACTCACTTGGGATGCGTTCCGCTTGGAAAAGGCTCCGGCGATTTTGGAGGTTGGTTTTGCCCTTGCCACGGCTCGCATTATGACCCCGCCGGGCGCATCAGAAAGGGACTCGCACCAGAGAACCTTCACATTCCGGACCTTTCGCTGTCGGATGACTTGATTCTCGTTTTGGGATAAACGGCGCGCAGCGTTTCATTGCATAGGTTCGAGCGGATCGAAACTTACACAGTCTCGGTTGTCTTCTGGTCGCGATCTCGCTGTTGCATGCGAAAAGCCCAACAGATCAATGCCAGTCCGGCAAAGATCATTGGAAGCGACAACGCCTGCCCCATCGTTAGTCCCCAGGTTCCGAAATGCAGGGCGTGTCCGATTGGGTTATCCTCACTCACGAATTGCAAATCCGGCTGCCTGAAGAACTCGACTAAGGCCCTGGACATGCCATAGCCCGCAAGAAACACTCCTGTCAGGGCACCGGGCCTTTTCAGCCATCCCTTTCGCCATGCCAGAACCAGCATAAGGATGCCCAGCACCACTCCTTCAAGCAACGCTTCGTAAAGCTGCGACGGGTGCCGCGCACATAGCCCCACCACGCCTGGGCAGGCTTGCGCGGCCTCTCCGGGGAAGATCACCGCCCATGGAACATCAGTCGGCCGTCCCCAGAGCTCGTTATTGGTGAAATTGGCGAGACGTCCGAGTAACAACCCGGGTGGCGTGGCCAGAGCCAAGATGTCCGCAGTTCCAAGAAACGACGCGCGCTGGCGGATACAGAAGACAAGCCCAGCGACCGTCACCCCGAGAAACCCACCATGGAAGGACATGCCGCCCTGCCAGACCATCAGGATTTCCAAAGGGTTTTTCAGGTAGTATTGCGGCTCGTAGAACAGGACAAAACCAAGACGCCCACCGATGATGACGCCGAGAATAATCCACGTGAGCAGTTCATCCAACTGCGCGGGTTTCATAGGTGGCCCAGCATCCGACCAGAGCGCAGGACGCCCGAAGGTCCGAACGCAAATTCGCCAACCTGTTACGATGCCGACGATGTACGCGAGCGCGTACCATCGGAGCGCGAGGTGAAAACCCCAAATATCAATCGAAAAGACTTCGTGGCCGATGTCTGGAAACGGAAGGGCGGCAGTTAGCATTGTCTATCGTCCTACATATGCGAGTGAGGCTCGGATTTATCCTCTTGTGGTGGACGATGGCGCAAGAATAGACCCACGAAGGCAAAGACAGCGACCATCATCCCGATCGAGACCAGCACGATCAACGGATCGCTCTGCCATTTCAGCGCGGTGAACGCCGCCAGCACGATGATGTCGAGCGCGATCGCGCCGAGCAGAATAGCCCCCACGGCACCAATCTCCTGTCGCAGGTGCCGAAACACGCCCCAGTGGATGATGATGTCCATCACCAGATAGAAGAACGCACCGAGCGAGGCGATCCGGCTGAGATCGAAGAACACCGCTAGGAAACTGGCGATTACCACGGTGTAGACCAAAGTATGGTCTCGGATCGCACCCGGCATGCCGAAGTGGCTGTGGGGGATCAGTTTCATGTCGGTCAGCATGGCAAGCATTCTAGAGACCGCGAAAATGCTCGCGATCAGTCCTGATGACGTGGCGACGATGGCCAATAGGACAGTCAGGTAGAAGCCCGTGCGGCCCAAGGTCGGCCCCGCGGCTTCAGCAAGGGCATAGTCTTTTGCAGCGATGATCTCTTCAAGGTTAAGACTGGAACCGACGGCGAAGGCGACGAGAAGATAAACGATAACGCAGATGCCGATGGACGCAACGATGGCCCGACCGATATTACGGTTCGGATTGTTCACTTCGGCACCGCTATTGGTGATCGTGGTGAACCCTTTGAAAGCCAGGATCGTAAGCGCAACGGAGGCCACGAAGCCGGTGATTTGCGTCGATTGCCCGTCCGTCGCCGCCTCGAACGAGATACCGCCTGCCCAGAGCGCCGCCGCCCCGAAAAGCGCGATACCTCCCACCTTTAGGATAGCCATGACGATCGAGAACAAGCCAACCGACCGGTTGCCGGCAGCGTTGATGAGATAGGCAAACACAATCAGACCCACACCGAGGGTAGAAACCAACCAGTTGGTCCGCTCGACGCCTAATCCCTCCAAAGAATATGTGGCGAAAGTCCGCGCAACGAGGCTTTCGTTGATGACCATCGATAGGGCCATGAGCAGCGCGGCCCCCGCGGCGACGGTCGTCGGGCCATAGGCCTTTTGCAGGATCACCGCGATGCCTCCCGCAGACGGGTAGGCGTTGGACATCTTGACGTAGGTATAGGCGCTGAACGCGGTGACGAGCGCGCCGGCGATGAAGGACAACGGGAAGAGTGGTCCGGCAAGCTGCGCGATCTGCCCGGTCAGTGCGAAGATACCGGCGCCGATCATCACGCCTGTCCCCATCGCAATCGCACCGGCGAGGCTGATGCTGTTCGCCTTGTATTCCGATTTCATCTAGACATTTTCCTTTCCGAATGCGCGTGCCTTCCCGGCAGAGAGCGTCTGCGGTCTGCGGTAATGGCCCCGCTTGCCATCCCCGGCGATGAGATTGGCGCCGGGCCAGTCGTAGAGGCACCAACTTTGGCGAAAGGCTTCCAGCAGTTCGGGCTCTGCGCGATGCCTCGCGACCGCCCGGGCGAATGTTTGCGGCGGACGATGTGTGAAATGCGTTTGCGGGTCGTCACCATCGCGAAAGACGCGCGCGGCATAGCCCGGGGCGCCGACCGGGTAGAAGAGAAACACTAGCAGTGCCCGGATCGTCCAGCGCAGCCTGCGCCCGGGATAGCGGCTGATGAGCCGCGCGGACAGCGACGACAGGCGCAGCATCCGGCGGTAGAGGTCCCAACCGACATCGGTGACGACCGCGTGCGCGCACCCCGTCTCGACCCCTGGGCGCCGCAGAGCGGTATCGGCGGCGACGGTGTAGATGTCAAGCTCCACCATCAGCCGGCTGCCGCCATCGGGCAGGGTCTGCAAACCGACAATCTCCCGCGTTTCTTCCGCTGCACGATCGAGCGTGACGAGAAAACGCTCGATGTCTTCAGGCGGCCAGCGCACCTCTTCGCCATCCGCAAGGTGCAATGCCCGATTGCCCAGTTGCCGGCGGCAAGTCCGCAACATCTCGCGGCGGATCAGCGCGCGAACGGCTCTCCAGTCCGGGGACGGGCGCGCGTCGGGCCTGGGGGTCGCGGTCATGAGCGTGCCTTCCTCCCGCGCTGCTCGCGGATCGCCACGGCGATAATGGGGGCCAGCGTCAGTGCCCCCAGCCCGACAGCGGCCCAGGCGGCTCGCCCGGGCTCCCCGCTCATCGCCTCGTTACCGAAATGCGCGAGAACGAAACTGGCGGGGATGATGCCGGCAAGCGTCGCTACAGCGAAACGCCAGAAATGCAGGCAGCTGAGACCGGCAGCGTAGCTGACGATGTCGAACGAGATAAACGGCATCAGCCGGCTGGCGAACACGGTCAGGGTCAGCGCGTTTTGCGATCCGAGCCAGCCCTTGTCCACCGTCTCGCCGAACCATCTGGTCAGCACATCGCGCCCTAGGAACCGTGCCAGAGCGAAGGCCGCCAGGGCGCCGAATTCGGCGCCGATGACGATGTAAATGGTGCCGATCGTATGTCCGTATGCGGCACCTGCCGCCAAGGCGATAGGTGCGCTTGGGATCGGCGTGGCGACGATGGCGATCGTCATGAGGGCGATGATGACGATCGGCCCCCATGCGCCGGCAGCGCTCACCCAGGCCGATATCCGCTCGCCGCTGAGGTCTTCCACGAAGCCTGACAAGGGCCCAAGGAACAGCGCCGCCGCAGCGGCCACGAGCGCGACCGCGAGGACGATTTTTGCGCCTGTTCCAACCGTGATGCCCTGTGCCACCTGACCGCCCTCACGGTAGATAAAGGATGAGGAGAAAACCGGCGGTCAGCAGATCGAAGACCACGCAGTAGGGAATGTACCATTTCGGCACCGGTGCACCGAAGGCGCCAATACGGTGCAGCAGGTCCCAGGCCGCATGCGCCGCCAGTCCCAGCGGCAACGCGAGCGGCGACCAGAGCAGACCAACAAGCGCCACAAACGCGTAGAAGGCAGCGGCCCCGAATTCCAACCAGAACAGCCGGGCCAAGCCAGAGGAGGCGCCGAAACCGATATAGGCGCCCCCTATCACGGCCAGTGTCAGGGCCGCGATTGCGACCGAGACCTGTTCGGGCACCCAAAGGTGAACGGGCGCAAATACGAGGAACAGCCCCGAACCGATGGCACTTGGACCCAGCGTATCTGTAGTGATCCAGCCGACTTGGCTTCTATCGTTCGACATCGAGCGGTGCGTCCTCGTATTTGGCGGGGTTGCGTCCGGGTCGCTACGACCCTAGGGCTTCCAGCTAATGGAAGCTCAAGACGTAATCGTAGAATCTCCATTTCACGCGGCGTCGACGGCCTGGCCCATCATCTCGCGCACTTCGACAGCGATCTCGTTAAGCTGACATTGCCATGCTGCGTCCGCTCTACCGCATGTGACCCGCGTGTCCCCGTCCACTCATCACGGTTTCGTTTCAAGTTTGGCTGTTAATCTCTCACGCTCCCTTTGGGAATTGCATAGTTTGAAGGTCGCCCGGGCTTGCAGCCGGGGCGACAAAATTTTCAGAACATTAGGCTCGTACCGAAGACGATCGAAAATGCATCAGTATCTTCACCATTTGCTTTGACGATGTCCTTCGTGTCGCCATAAGAGGCCTCGTAGTTAACGCCGACATAAGGAGAAAAAGCGCGGTCGATGACGTCATAGCTAAGCCGCGCTCCGATCTCCACTATAGCACCGCCAGCGCCGCGTTCGCGCGCCAGATCATCCTTCAGGGGCATATCAACTTCGATGCTCGGCGTGAAAATCAGGCGGTTGGTCAACAGTGCCTCATACTCTGCCTCGAAACGGAAGAATGGGTGATCAGACACGAAAAGATCGGCATCGATCTCGAACCACTGCGGCGCGAGGCCTTTGAGGCCGACCACACCAGCGTAGCGGTCAGGTGCCCCACCCGGCGTATCCGCATAAGCCCCCACTACGGCATCAAAGAAAGGCGAAACTGGAAACTGAAGTCGCGCCTGGTTTTCCAATTTTTCGAAATCATCCGATGTGAGGCCAAGCTCGGCTTCGCTTCTCCAGACGAATTTCAACTCATCCGATCCCGCGAGAGCATCAAAATCCCATACGAAGGCATCCTCACCATCCATCGCGCGATATTCGAACTGCTCCGCTTGGAAACCCCAGATAAGCGGCTCGGCGTATGTGACCTGAGCCCAGGGCAGAAAGAGGCCGGCAAGTCCGGCCAGTTTGAAACGTTTCATCTTGATTTTCCTTTTTTCTGACTGGTTCAGGCTGGGCGCCCTCTGACTACGACTTTGCGGAACATGCCACCGTCAGCGTGGTAAGAGAGGTGACAATGGAAAGCCCACTGTCCAGGGGCATCGACCTCGACCTCTATGTCGGTTGTCGTGCCGGGTTGGACGCTCACCGTGTGCTTGATGGGGTTACGCGCGCCCTGACCGGTATCGATGATCGACCACATCCCGTGCAGGTGCATTGGATGCGCCATCATTGTCTCATTGATGAAGCGGATGCGCACCCGTTCGCCATAATTCAGCACGATTGGGTCGGCATCCTCGTATTTTACTCCGTTGATCGACCAGATGTAACGCTCCATGTTGCCCGTCAGACGCAGTTCAATGGTGCGCGAGGCAGCGCGGTTCCGGTAAAGCGGCCGCGCAGCGCGCAGATCCGTGTAGGACAGGAACTTGCCGCCGTTATAGGCCTTGGGTGTCAGCCCGCTGCCTGGCGCATAGAATGGGTCGCCATTGCCTGACATATTCATGCCAGAGTGCTCCATGCCGTTCATGCCGGGCTTATTCATACCCTGCATTTTTGAGTGCTCCATTCCACTCATGGTCTGCATGCCACTTGCGTTCTGCATGACGTGGTCACCCATATCCATCCCCATCATGCCGCTCATGTCGGCCATTGTGAGCAATGGCTTGGACCTGAGCCGCGGCACGGCCCCGGCATAACCTTCTTTTGGCGATAGAGTCCCACGAACGAGCGCAGTGCGACCCATTGATTCGGCAATGATGCTATAAACTTTGTTTTCCCGCGGCTGGACGATGACGTCAAAAGTCTCCGCCACGGCAACACGCAGTTCATCCACCGTGACCGGCTTGACGTCGTTGCCGTCAGCCTGGACCACGCTCATCTTCAGGCCCGGGATACGCATGTCGAAATAGGTCATGGCCGAAGAATTGACTATTCGCAGGCGGACCTTCTCACCGGGCCGGAACAGCCCTGTCCAGTTTTGCGATGTGCTCCGCCCATTGATCAGAGCGGTAAATCCCTGCACATCCTCAATGTCCGTTGGCATCATCCGCATCCGCCCCCACATCCCGCGATCCTTTAGGGCTGCTTTCAGACTATCCTGGCGCGCGTCCTCGATCAGGGTTTGCAAGGTGCGTTGCGAGCGATTGTAGTAATCCGGCATCCTCTTGAGATTCCGCATAATCCGGCTGCCCGGATGCGGGTGCTTGTCGGCCAGTTGCACGACATAATCACGATCCGCCCGAATCCGTTCACCGTCGCGCGGCTCGATTATGATGGCCCCGTAGGCACCATCGGGTTCCTGAAAGCCCGAGTGGCTGTGGAACCAGTAAGTTCCCGCTTGCTGGATCGGAAACCGGTAGGTGAAGGTTTCACCCGGAGCGATACCGTTGAAGCTGATACCGGGGACGCCGTCCTGCTGGAAGGGCAGGATCAGCCCATGCCAATGAATTGAGGTGCTCTCGCGGAGGTTGTTGGTCACGTTTATGGTGACTTCCTCGCCTTCCTTGAACCGCAGGATCGTTGGAATCTGGCTCTTGTTGTAACCGACCCCCATTTTCCGAAAGTTCCCAGTGTCGATCCGAACCCGGTCGACAGTGATATCATAGGTCCCTTTCGATGTGATCTTTGGCGATCCGTGCGCGCGCAATGCCGTCGGCATGGCAAGCGCGGCAGCCGCAGTCAAACCGAACTGACGCCGGGACAGACCTTTTGCCAGATGTTCCGACGAACTGAGCGCTGTATCGGAAAGCGCGCACTGTTTTGCTTTGAAGAGTCGCATACTCTTCTCCTTTGCGATGATTGAGTCGAAGGTTCGCCCGATCACGGCAGACCTCGAGTAGCTTCTGAGAAGTGATCCCGCGAGTACCCGAGGTGTTTCAGGACCACCCGAACAGGGGAGCCCTTCACACGTTCACGCCGTTTCTTATTTGGACGAGACCGGAAACCTGAGCCGTAAGATGCAGGGATGAGAATCGAAGCGCGTTCAGACTCGCGGAGGGGGCGAAGACGCTTCCGGCTTCAAGCCTTCTGCGTCGACCGCGCGAGACCCATGATAAACGTGCACGACAAAGAGCTTCGGTTCGGGTAGTGCATGATCGGCGTTAGAAAAAGTGACGCAATGCACCATCATACCAGGGCAACCGGGGATAGTATCGTCCGACACAAGATGTGCGTCACAATCACGAACGTCCATCGCGGCAACGTGGCTCCAATCTTCTTGCGGCGAGCCAGCTTCAGGTCCGACAAACGGCATGGCCGCTACCATCAAGACGATGAGCGACAGAATATGAGCCATTCGTGTCAATCTGAAAAAACGCATACATCCCGAACCTTTCACAATTAAAAAAGCGCGATTGCCAACAAAGATCAAGGATACATTTCGTTACAAAAATTATGCTTCTAAAGCATTGGTTTTTCTTGACCTTCCAGCGCCGGAGCATAGCCTGCTCGATCAGGACCCACGCTTCAAAAGGCTGAATATGCTACTTTCACCAATGCTATTCTTTGAAAGGCACAGGTTTCATTCGGCCGCTAAGGCAGTCGCGGCGAGCCGCAAGTTTTTGCAAGCGCAGCCGGTGGAGAACATGCGGCAGGCGAAACCAGTCCGTCGCATAGATTTATCGTTCATACTGATCGACCGGGCTGCACAGGCGGTGGCTGGGTTCCACCTGAAGCCCAATGGCCGGAGGTCAGCATCGACATCCCCGTGGGCGCGATGCGCGCCTATGAGTTCGTCGCGGACCATCTGGGTGACTGGGCGATCCACTGTCACAAGTCACACCACACGATGAACGCCATGGGCCATGACGTGCCGACGTTCATCGGGGTCAACAAGAAGCCGCTGACGCAGAAGATCCGTCAGTTTCAGCCGGAATACATGCCTATGGGCACGAACGGGATGGGCGATATGGCGAAAATGGAAATGCCGCTGCCCGACAATACCATCCCGATGATGACGGGTTGGGGTCCTTACGGCCCCATCGAGATGGGCGGCATGTTTTCGGTCGTAAAGGTGCGGGACGGCATCGACGCGGACGATTACTCCGATCCCGGCTGGTACGAGAACCCCCCGGGCGAGATGGCCTACGAATGGACCGGCGAGTTGCCTGAATTCGCCTCCAACAACAGCCCCAGGACCATTCTCACACAGAAACCAGCCTCGAAGGGCTGAGCAGCCCTTCGTCATCTCTAACCAAACCAACCTACAGGAAAATGAAATGAAAAACCTTCTTCTGACATTAAGCCTCGCGATCGCGCTTTCCACACAGGCCTATGCTACAGGCACGCACGGCGGTGGACATGATGAAAACCAGCCTACCGAACAGACAGAAATGATGGTCGGCATGCCGGGTGACCCCGCCAAGGTGGATCGCACAATCGACGTCACTTTGCTCGAAAACGATGAGGGCCAGATGCTGATCGAGAGCGAAGAGATGACCATCAAGGAGGGTGAAACCATCCGCTTCAACATCACCAACAAGGGTGAGTTGGAGCATGAGTTCGTACTCGACACGGTCGAGCGCAATGCCGAGCACAAGATCGAAATGGCCAAGATGGACATGGAACACGACGATCCGAACCGTATCCGTCTCGATGCGGGCGCGTCGGGTGAGGTTGTCTGGACTTTCGCGAATTCTGGTACGTTCGAAGCAGCATGCCTGATCCCGGGCCACTACGAAGCCGGCATGCATCGTGAGGTAGCGGTCGGTGACCAGATAGCTCAGGCTGACGTGGAGTACACGAGCGGGACCATCAAGAAAATCGACGCGGAGGCCGGCAAAGTCACAATCATTCACGGCCCTCTCGTTAACCTTGATATGCCCGCGATGACCATGGTGTTCCGCGCTGACGAAGCAATGATGGCCAAGATGGCGGAGGGTCAGGAAATCGAGTTCGTTGCCGACCGGGTTGAGGGAAAGCTTACTGTCACGCAGATGAAGTGAAGATAGACAATGGGGCCGAGGCGAACACGCCCGGCCCCAACGATTTGAGGCAATAAAATCAAGCGCTACGGAGGTAGCCGAGCAATGTAGATATGCCGTTACTCGCGGGACATTTTCTTTAACCTCCGAGGTTTGGGAAGAAGGAGATGTTCATGACCAAGGACCAACGCAAGTTGAGGATACTTCGACATGCGGAGGAGATCGGTCACGTCGCGAGGACTTGCCGCTATTTCGGGATAGGTCGATCCAGCTTCTACCGTTGGCGTCAAGACGTCTTACGAAGCGCTCAGAGAGAAGCTATAATCAACAAACGGGATGTCCCACGAGTAACCGCACCTTACACCCTCCAACAGGCCGTTCTTCAGAGACAACCCGGATCAGGCCTGGTGCTTCACTCGGATCGCGGATCGCAATATCTGTCCATTCGCTATACCGAGTGACTCGCAGAGGCGGGGTAGAACCTTCCGTGGGAAGCGTTTGCGACAGTTATGACAATGCCCTGGCCGAGACGGCCAATGGCCTGTTCAATGCTGAGGTCATCCACCGACGCGGGCCATGGCGCAGTTTCGATGCAGTGGAATACGCGACCCTGTATTGGGTGAATTGGTTCAACAACCGTCGTCTTCTCGAACCCATCGTATACATTCCGCCAAGAGAGGTCGAAGCAAACTATTACGCGACCCTGGAAACATCAGACATGGCCGCGTAGCTAAGATCAATCAGCCTCCGGCAAACCCGGCGCGGCTCATATCACGCCTCCAAGAAAGTCGTGTGTTTACTGTTCTGCGGCAGGAGGAAGATCGAGGTTGCCAGGAGCGAGAAGACCAACTCGTAGACCTCCCATTTACGAGGAACGTCGATGACCGCAATCACCAGGCTTGCTGTAACGGCGAGCATTGCGTGACGTGTGCCGGGCACCGGGGCGGCAATGTGATTGGCGGCACGTTTGATCCAGCCGACGCGCAAGTAGAGCAGTGGCAGCACGGTAATGTAGACCAGCACGATTAACGTTAGGATCGGACCGAAGAGCGTCTTGGCGAGGTGGAAATCGCCCCAAGGCGTGGGCACAATCAGGTTGTGCAGGTTCGTTTCCTGCTGCTTATTCATCTCCTCGAAGGTCTCGCCGGTTTCCCAGCCGATTATACGTTGGCCCCAGGAAATCTCTTCGCCGGCGGCAAAGAAGAAGACAAGCGCATAGAACAGCGTGCAGGCGAAGGCGAGGCCCGCGCCGCGCGCCTTTAGCGACCGCGCGTTCATCACCAGGACGACGCTGGCCACGCAGAGAAAGAGAGCAGTGCTGTATTCCACCAAGCCGTCTTCACGCGCGTAGGTGAGCGAGAAATAGTCGGTGCTGTAGAAATAAATAACGACCGAAAGTAACAGCACGGCGGCGACAATGCCGAGCAGGATTTTGTCGATACGCAGGATTGTGGACAGAGTCATATAAGGCGTGCCTTTCTCAGCAGATTTGGCGCCGGAATATGCGAGGCGGGACCGCGCATCAAGCGCCAAGCTTTTTACTGAGTCGAACCTACGTTGGGCACAGGTGTGAAACCACATCTTGACGCTGGACTCACGATAGGTTGAAGCAATATCCAACCTTCGAAAAGTCATCGTTCACACGTAGTGGCCTTTCCAGTAGCTCTCGCTCGTGATTTGGATGCAAAATCAGGAGCAAGTTTACGAACACGTTTCTATCGAAGTACTTGAGCGTCTCGCCACTATCGCCCGTGACCGAATAGGCAAGATTGTATCACGCTGGAGAGCGGTGTTGAGGATTGCCACGCAGATATCCACTAAGTGCTCGGCATGCTTTGGGCAAATAACCCTTCCGAAAGTTCGGATCGTATCCTCGGAGCAACAGTCAAACAGCTCGCAGTTGTGAACACACGATCGTGTGTTCTACATATCGACGCAATGTGTTCGCAATTTCATGCAACGCAAACTAGTAGGGTACATCAAAATGAAAGGCTTTAGCAGGCGAGTGTTCGTATCTACCAGTGCAGCCAGCATGTTGGCTCCTACGATTGGTGCAGCAAGTCAACCCTCTTTTCCAGAGCGCTTTCTTCCTCAACTGGTAAACGCACGTCGGACGGATTGGCTGCCCGGAGATCTGCATTTAGTACCGGATGATTTTTTTTTGTATTTCATGCTCGAAGAAGGTATGGCGATCCGCTACGGAGTAGGAGTTGGACGCAAGGATTTGTACGAATCAGGCGTGTTCACAGTAGCGCGCAAAGCCAAATGGCCGTGGTGGCGGCCGACCAACGCCATGATCCAAAGAGAGCCGAATAAGTATGCACGATTTAGAAACGGTTTGAAGGGAGGACCGAATAATCCTCTCGGCGCGCGAGCGATCTATTTATACGATGATGACGGCCGAGACACCTATCTTCGAATCCATGGAACCAATGCACCAGAAACCATCGGGTCGGCCGTTTCAAACGGATGTGCCCGCCTCACCAATAAGCACGTAAAGGACCTGTACGATCGTGTTGCGATAGGTGCACGCGTTTATCTTTACCCCAAACTGAACGGCATTTGAAAAAGTCGTTTGCAACTTGAGGTCAGCGAAACGAAAGTACGCGGTGCATGTCTCACCCCGTGAGGTTTTGATACCCACATGAATGATGCAATCGTATCCTGTTCGCATGCAGAATTTGGACCAATTTTTCACGTCGAAGCCTACTTTCGCAAGGATCAACCAATCGCTAGCCTATCTGACCCTGACTAGAGGCTGTGGCTCGGAAATATGTTGAAAAGAGCTTCGTCAGCCCCTTGAGAAGTAATTGGATCAGCTGGTTTTTCACGCGACGAGGCTGGGTTAGTGGGAACCGTGTTCGCAGAACTTTTTTCTTGAACCTTTAGGAGCTTTAGGAGTTACGACGCAAATGTACCGAACTAGACCTTGGGAAGGTTGCTGACGATGCCTTATTCCTTACCTGGGTAAGTAGAGGCACGATAAGGATATATTTTATCCTTTAGTAAAATCTTGCGAAGGAAACAGAAAAATGCTGACGAGACGCCACTTCATCCAAACAACGACTGCGCTATTCTCGGCCTCAATCGGTCAGCCGCTCTTTGCCGATACGTGGCCAACAGAATCACAAAAGGCGGCTTGGGACAAGCAAGTCACACCGTTCGGCTACGAGCCAGCCACGACTAACCCATGGGGTCTGCATCCAAGGTTTTTGCCGCAGCGCGTCGTCGCGAAGCGCAATCTCGTGCCGGGCGACATCCACGTGGACGCAGTGGCGCGATACCTCTATCACATCGAAAAAGGTGGAACTGCAATGCGCTACGGCGTGGCCATTGCAAAGGGCGACCTTTATGAGCCGGGAACTTATACGATTAAGCGGAAGGTGAAATGGCCTCATTGGACGCCAACCAAAAACATGATTGAACGCAATCCGGAGTACGAGCAATACGCAGATGGTATGGAACCTGGCCCGACCAACGCACTTGGGTCACGTGCGCTTTATCTTTTTGTCGGCAGTAGGGATAGCTATCTACGTATCCATGGCACACCGTATCCAAAAAGCATCGGCGGTCGCGCAAGTTCTGGCTGCGTCCGGATGGTCATGGCTCACATCAACGAACTTTATCCCAACGTCAAGATAGGTTCGACAGCGTTTCTTTACTCGGCCGAGGATAGTGTGACAGCGCAAAGTTGAAGGCGTGCACTGAACTCGACGCATCCGCGACCCTCTGGACAAGCAAATCAAGACTGGAGAGACGTGCAGATTGGTCCGCCGCCGGCCGCGCGAAGAGGTACCAAAGTGGTCTCTACTGGTCCACTGTGCTGATACCAGTAGCACCCATCTTCCGGAAGTCGACGAGCCGACGTGAGATCCTGACCGGGTGCAGCAAGGGCCGCTACAGACGCGGGAACATTGCCAACCTTGTTCTGAGCGCCATCATCTGTCGGCGGCACCGCGCAGCCGGCGAGTACCAGAATTGCTGCAATGATAGGCGCTTGTCGTTTTTGCATTTTTAACCCGCTCTTTCTGATTTCATCGCGCCTTAGTGGTGCGGTGAACGTTCGGACGCTGCAATTTTCTGCATGAAACGTCCTATTCTAACTCTTGATGCTCTAGTTGCTTTAGGAGCTATAGCAATGTGGAATCAATGAATCCCGAGGTCAATCCATGTCTTTTGATGGCAACCGCAACGATCACAGCCACCGGAGTGATCAAAAGCAACCTCACGCAACAGGCAAATCCTGTTGCGATGCGAAAAGAGATGTTGCGTCGGCTGGGCTAGCGCCGTCCGGCGGAAGGAGCTTTCAGGTATCCGGGCTCGATTGCGCCGAAGAGGTGGCGATCCTGAACCGGGTTGTCGGGCCGAAAGTGGGCGGAACCGAACACCTGGCATTCGACGTTATCAACGGGCGAATGACCATCCTCGATAGCGCCAAGAGGATACCAGACGACGAGGTCACGCAGTTGGTCGCAACGACCGGCATGAGCGCGAAGCCTTGGGATGCCGACAACGCAGCAGAGGACCAGGCGGCGCATCTGGCACGTCAGAAGCGCTTTACCTCGTTGAGCGGCGGCTTCTGGGGGGCGGGATTCCTTTTTCACATGGTCGAGACCGGCATGGGTGGCGCGCTCGGGCTCTTTGCGGGCCATGGCGATGTGCCGATGCCCATGGCGGAAGCAGGGATCTTCGCCCTCGCGATTCTTTTCGGAGTTTGGCTTGTCGCGCCCAAGGCCTGGTCTTCGGCGCGGAGGCTTAGCCCCGACATGAACCTGCTCATGGTGCTGGCCGTCGCCGGCGCCATCAGCCTCGGAGAGTTTTTTGAGGCTGCGACGGTCGCCTTCTTTTTTTCGCTCTCTCTCTATCTTGAGAGCTGGAGCGTGGGGCGGGCGCGTAACGCGGTTTCCGCGCTCCTCGATCTGGCGCCGCCAACGGCGCGGGTCCTTTACGAAGACGGATCGGAATCCGACGTTCCGGCTGCGGCTGTGGCAGTCAATGCAAGGTTTATCGTGCGCGGCGGCGACCGTATCCCCCTCGACGGTGAGGTCGTGGACGGGGCAGGGGCCGTCGATCAGGCCCCAATTACTGGGGAAAGCGCGCTAGTACCCAAGGAACCCGGCGAAGAGGTCTATGCCGGCACGATCAACGGCGAGGGCACACTGACGGTGCGGGCGACGAAGGCCGCCTCGGATACGGTGCTCGCGAAAATCATTCGCATGGTAGGCGATGCCCATGCCCGCCGCGCGCCGGTCGAACAGTGGGTGGCCAAGTTCGCGCGCATCTACACACCAATCGTGATGGCTCTGGCGATCACCATCGCGCTGGTGCCACCACTCCTGCTCGGCGGCGCCTGGGACTACTGGTTCTACAATGCCCTGGTCCTTCTGGTCATCGCATGTCCTTGCGCGTTGGTCATTTCTACGCCGGTTTCCATCGTTGCGGCGCTGACCGCGTCGGCACGGGCGGGGGTGCTCATCAAGGGCGGCGCCTATGTCGAAGCGCCGGGGCGGACCACGGCACTGGCGATGGACAAGACCGGGACGATCACCATGGGAGAGCCTGAGGTGGCGGCGGTTCACCCACTGGTCGGTGTTTCCGCACGCGATCTCATGGCGCTGGCAGCAAGCCTGGAGGTGCGGTCTTCACACCCGCTGGCACGCGCCATACTCTCGCGCGCCAAAGCCGATGGTGTTTCCGTGTCTGCCGCAGAGGACACCCGCACCGTGCCCGGGCGCGGTCTGGAAGGACGCGCCGACGGGCGCGCTATCTGGCTCGGCTCGGATCGGTTCGCCGAAGAGAAAGGGTTCGGCAATGCCATTCCGGCGGATCTGCGGGATCAGATCGGGGAGACAGGGAGCACCCTCGTTGCCGTGGGTGACAAGGCCGGCGTGACCGGCGTACTGGAGCTTCGCGACCGCATCCGCCCAGATGCAAAGGGTATCGTTGCGCGCCTGCATGCGCAGGGTGTGGAGACCATCGTGATGTTGACGGGCGACAACGAACGCACCGCGCGCGCGGTGGCAGCCGAAGTCGGCATCGACGAGGTGCGCGCCGAACTTTTGCCGGAAGACAAGGTGACGGCCATTGAGGAACTCGTCGAAAGCCACGACATGGTAGCGATGATCGGCGACGGTGTGAATGACGCACCGGCCATGGCGCGTGCGCATTATGCCATCGCCATGGGCGCTGTCGGATCGGATGCCGCTATCGAGACGGCCGACATCGCGCTTATGACCGACGACATCGGCAAGGTACCTTGGCTTATTGGCCATTCGCGCCGGGCCATGACGATCATCCACCAGAATATCGGCATATCGCTGGCGACCAAGGCGCTGTTCGTCGGGCTGACCGCGTTCGGGATGGCCTCAATGTGGGGCGCCATTGCTGCGGATGTAGGCGTGTCTCTGCTTGTCGTGGCCAACGCGCTTCGGCTCCTGAACGGCCACCGGGTCGAAGCGGGGCCCTCGGGCGGTGAACCGATTGGCGAGCGGATGGCGAAGGGAGCACTCGCGCACGGTCATTGATCCGGCGGTTTCGGTAGGGTAACGTCTGACATCATCCAGACCTCGCAAAAGGGGCGTCGAGCAGTGATGAATACCAGAATTTCACGGCGGGTCTTGCTGTTGGGCGGTTTGGCCGCCTTCCTTTCAGGCTGTGCCAGCAAGTTCCGGTCGTACAACGGACCACAAGTGACCCGGTTACGCATGTACAAGGCGCAGCGGCTGTTAGTTCTTGACGGCGCGGATGACGTCTTGCGGACCTATCCCATCGGATTGGGCTTCGCGCCCGAAGGCCACAAGCAGTTTGAGGGGGACGGCCGCACGCCGGAGGGCTCCTACCTGATTGACCGGCGCAACCCAAACAGCCTCTTCCACCTCTCCATCGGCATTTCATATCCCAATGAAGCCGACATCGCGTTTGCAGAGGCGCAAGGAAAATCGCCGGGTGGCGACATCTTCATCCACGGGGGGCCCCGCAAGGGGATCGACCCGATGAACAAACGCGACTGGACCGCGGGCTGCATCTCCGTCACGGACCGGCAGATCGAGGATATCTACGCCATGGTCAGGGACGGGACACCGATCGACATCTATGCCTGAAGGTCAGGCAAAACGACGGCGCAGCGCGACGTTGATAGCTTCGATGGCGATGACCATGACGAAGACGGCAATCGTGACGCTGGCCGCCTTGTCATACTGGAAAGAGCGCACGTAGGTCTGGATGTAAAAGCCGATCCCGCCCGCGCCGACAATCCCGAGGATCAGCGACTCGCGCAGGTTCAACTCGAACCGGAAAATCGTGTCGCGGGCGACGACCGGCGCCATCTGCGGCCAGATCGCGTATCTGAGCCGCACGAGCGGCCCGGCGCCCGCGCTTTCCAGCGCGGCGATCGGCGCGCGGGACACGCCGTCGATCGCCTCGGCATAGAACTTGGCGAGCATCCCCGTTGCATGAAAGGCGACCGCGATGATGCCGGGCAGCGGCCCGAGCCCGACAGCGCCTACCATGAGCATGGCCACGAGGATCAGCGGAATCGCCCGGATGAAAGCAAGCAGCGTTCGGATCGGCCGGAACACCGCAGGCGATACCATCGTCTCAGACGCGAGAATGCCGAAGGGAACGGACAGGATCACAGCACCGAGGGAGCCGAGGATCGCTATTCTCAGCGTTTCCGCGCTGCCCTTCTTGATCTCGGCCATCACGGTCGGGTCAGGCGGAAACATGCGACCGAGGAAATCGGCAATGCGCGGGCCGGCCGACATGAGACGCGACAACTCGACATCGGTCGTCGCGAAGGACCACAGGATCGCAGCGCCAATCAGACCACTCGTCGCAAAGCCGCCAAACCCGCGGAACGCCATCAGGACACCGCCCTGAGGCCGATTCCGGGGATTGGCTCAACCTCCCGATAGAGCTCCGCTGTCGCATCCTCGTTCAACTCGGAGGTCGGCACATCAAAGGCGATCCGCCCGCCACGAATGCCGATGATGCGCTGCGCGAAATGCCGCGCCAGCTCGGGCTGGTGCGACGAAAACAGCGCCGTCGCGCCGCGCGCTTGCGCCGCCCCGGTCAGCAGCGCCAGGATCTCACCTGCACGCGCGGGGTCGAGGTTGCTCACCGGTTCATCGGCCAGAATAAGCCGTGGTTCCTGCGCCAGACCCCGCGCGATGGCGACGCGCTGCCGCTGCCCGCCGCTGAGGCTGTCGACTCTGCGTTCGGCAAGATCAGAAATGCCGCAATCGGCAAGTGCCGTGCGCGCAATCTCCAGATCGTGCTTGGTCGGTGATCCCATCAGGGCCCGCAGCGGCGACATGCGCCCCAGGCGGCCGTTCAGGACGTTACGCAGAACAGTGGAGCGTTCGACCAACGCGAACTCTTGAAAAACGAAACCGGTATCCGGGCGGCGCGCGCGCATTGGCGGATGATCGGGATCGAGCGGTGCGCCCAAGATCGAAACCTGCCAGCGCCAGCCAAACAGCCTGCCATCAAGCAGTGCCAGCAGGGTCGTCTTGCCCGCCCCGGACGGGCCGAGCAGAGCCACGCTTTCGCCCGTCGGAATCTTAAGCGAAACCCGCTCCAGCGCCGGGACGTCTGCGCCCGTATGGGCAAAACTCAGGTCGTCGATTTGGATAGCAGTGCTCATTCCAACAGCCCGTATCGCCGCGCCATATCGCGCACGCCGTCATAGGCGGCGCCGTCGGCCCTGATATAGCCGTCCGGTCCATAAAGATAGCGCAGCTTGTTGCGGTGCTCCGGCTCGTTGAGCCGCAGCATTGCGTCGACAAAACGGTCCCGCAGAGCGGCATCGAGCCCAGGGCGAGCGATCACCAAATGGCTCGGGATCGGTGCGCTTTCCGCGATCCAGGTTACCTCCGCCTGTTGCTGCGGTGTCAGAAGCAGGTCGGCATACTGGCTGGCGCCCGCGGCATCGACCAGGCCTTCGGCCATTGCCTGCATGGCTTGTTGGTAGCCCCCCGCGAAAAAGACGCGGCCGAAAAATTCCTCCGCTGCGCCGGGACCTTTAACCAGCCCGGCCTCTACGAATTCGGCGAGCGGATAGAGATAGCCCGATTCCGAGATCGGATCGGCAAAGGCGATGTCGCGTCCGCGCAGGTCTGCGAGCGCGCCGATACCGCTGTCGCGCCGCACGAAAATGCGGCCCGTATAATTCGGCGCGTCGCGGTAGACCTCGGACAGGAGCGGCACGGCACCGATCTCGGCCTCGGCCAGAACGAAGGGCAGGGCGCCCATGAAGGAGATATCCGCGTCGCCGTTTCGCAGCGCCTCAACCGCCGCTGCGTGGTCGATGGTAACGAACCCCTCGACCGGGACGCCGATCTCACTGGCCAGCCAGCCGGTGATGGCCTCAATATCGCCAAGCAGCTTCTCCGGGTTCTCCTGCGGGATGAAAGCCAGCCGCAACGCAGTGTCCTGCGCGGCGAGAGGTGTCGCCAACGACACCGCGCCCGCGCCGACCAAGGTCAGTATCGTTCTACGGGTCAGTTGAACTGGCATCAGAATGCCCTCTCTTCGATTGCGGCGGCTTCGGACTTGAACGCGGTCCAGCTTGCTTCGGCGGTCGCCCAGTCATCGGCACGGACGGCGGCGCCGACCGCGGCCAGCCGCTCAGCCAACGCGTAGACCTCGGGCCGCGCAGCAAGGTTCGACATGGTGCTGGCGTCCGCCGAGAGGTCCGCGGCCACGGTGTCAGTCAGCAGCAGGATGTGCTCTGCGTCCCGCCGCGGCAGTAGCGTGTCGAGTGTCGAGGCGAAGGTCGTCAATTCGGCGAATGCCAGCCGGAAAGCGGTATTCTCGGTGTCGAACGCCTCGTAGGGTTCGTCCGCCGCACCCACGGTCTCGAGATAGGCGGTCAGGGACGCGCGGTCTTCCTCGGTCAGCCCGAGCGCTTTCGTTTCGTCGAACCAGTCCACGACAGCGGCCAGCGTCGGCAGAGATCCGTCATGGAAGTAGGGCGCGGTATAGGCCGTGCCGAGCAGCGTGGGCGTGTCCAGCGCACCGGCACGGGCACCTTCATAGGCTGGCGCAACGGAGCCTATGTCGTGGGCCTGCCGGTCGAGGAAGTTCGCATCTGGCACATGGCAGCTGGCGCAGGAGCGATCGCCGAGCCCGGCAAAGGGCTGGTTGAAGATCTCCTCGCCACGCCGGGCGACTTCCGGGGCCGCGTCGGTCAGGCGGCCATCGGTCGTCAGCATGGAATTCGGCAGGAAGTCGAACTCGAGCATGTAGGCGACGAGAGCGTCCAGCATGAAGGGCGTCGGTTCATCCCCGCCGAACTCGTTGACGATCACGTTGCGGGTGAAATCGCGCAGGGAGGCGAAACGGCCATCGCGGCCGTAGGGACCTGTAAAACGCAAGCCGCGCAGGCTCGGAATGTCGAGCGGGTCGTCGCGCCGGTCGTTGAAGATCGGGTTGAAAAAGGCGCCGTCGACGTCGATCGCGCCTGGCTGGTGGCTTGCGCCCGGAACGAAAAGCCGCTGGTTGATGTCCGAGCGGTTGTGACACGTCGAGCAGGTGATCCCGAGATCGCGCGCGGGGCTTCCGAAGATCTGCGCGCTGTCGAACAGCATGTCGCCGAAAGCGACGAGCGGCAGGTCGGTCTCGTCGATGTCCTGCTCCTCAAAATTGAGGACGAGCAGTGGCAACGGGTCCTGATCGAAGATGTCGGAGCCCGGTGGCAGGCTTGGCGGCACCTCGATGGCGCGACCGCTGAGCACGGCGGTTTCCGGCAGGGCGCTTAACGCCCGACGCGGAGCGAAGCTGTCCAAAAGATAGTTTTCCGCAAGATAGCTGGAGATCACTGTGCGCGCCGCTTCCATGGTCTCGCGATCCGCAGATGTTGAGCCTGCGCCAAGTACGCCAGAGAACCCGGTGCTGCTATTGAGCTCCAGCCAAGCCAGGCCGATCCGTCTCGCAGCCTCCGAATCGGCGGCCGCGACGCCGTCCTCGAACGCGCGGTAGAGTTCGCGTGCCGTTCGTACGGCCTGCTGTGCTGTCGCCGATTCTTCGGCCGCGAGAGACCGGTCCAGTTCCTCTTCGATCCTGAGCGCGATGAGCCGCGTCGCCTCGGCAAAAACCGCCTGCCGGTCTTCGCGCATCATGGCGTCCATGAGAGCGTCAGGCTCGATTTTGCTTTCGCGGTCCAGCCACGCCAGCGCTCCGACAGAGAATTCCGAACCCCGGTAGGGTTCCGTCCAGGCGGTCCTGATGTCGTCCCAGGGCAGAGGCGCGAGGTTTCCAAGAAAGAGCGTCAGCCGATAGGCCGCTGCGTCGGGAAGCCAGGGCGCCTCCTTGGCCGGCGTCGCCGCGACAGGTCCGGACAGGAGGAGCGCACTTGCGAGTGTGGCGAGCAGCACTCTCATAATATTTAGCATCACCACGGTCTCCAAGGCAAAAGTTAGACATGGCTAAGTTTTCTACCCGAAGCAAACAAGTTGTCAATCCCGCTGTTTCGCCGCACAGTCCCAAGTATGACAAAGTTGCAATCACAAGAACGTGAAACGTTCGAAATTGTAGAAAGGGCTCCCGAATCACAGGCTGAGGGTTTCGCGACCGTGCGTCAGGCGCATGAGAGTGAAATGGCAGAAGATTACGTTGAACTGATTGCGGAACTGATCGAGTCGCGCGGTGAGGCAAGGCCGGTGGAAATTGCCGAACGGTTTGGAGTAAAGCCGCCGACCGTGACCAAGAACATATCGCGGCTCAAGGCTGCTGGCCTGGTGCGGCGGGAACCTTATCGCGCGATATTCCTCACCGATGCCGGGCAGGAGTTGGCCGAAGCCTGCCGTCGACGCCACAGGATCGTAGTCGCGTTTCTCCTGAGCCTCGGGATCGACGAGGAGACCGCGGAACGCGATGCGGAGGGTATTGAACACCACGTCAGCGAGACAACGCTGAAAGCATTCGAACAAGCGCTCGTGCCTTCCCAGAGTGATACTTAACGCCTCAATAGGTTCTGCGCGAAAATGAAACAACAACCTCAAAAATATTACACCAAAGATCGAGTTACGATCGCTGCAAGCGAAAACTTACGACCAACAACTCATATTACAGTGATCTGCAACTGGGACGGTGCGATAGCGACAGAGCTATGCGGAGGCTTGGCCGGCGGCTGATCATTGGCCGATCATCACCTCAGGCTCTGACAGGGCGGGCACACAAATTGCCACATACTTGTGTCTTGCGTTGCGTCTTCCAATCGATCAAAAGACCATCGCGACCATGACCATTCAGAAACTCGAAGCCAATGCCTTGCCAAGCGACACTTTGGCCTATGGCAGTATCGTTCTGCTTGGCGCGGCTCTCTGGGCGCTAACCACCTACTTTCCGGCGCAGATGCCGGCGATCCTGCCCTATCAATTCTCGTGGCTGATCTATCTCGCGGTGACGCTGTCGGGGCTCTGGTTCGCGCGCGGGCTCCGGCGGACCGCGCCGGGAGACCGCGTGAGCCGATTGCGGCAGGCGGCTTTCTGGACGGGGTTGGTGTTGTTGTGGGGCGTTACGCAGACCGGGTTCGAATATCTCGCACAGCGCATGTTCTTCACTAATCGGTTGCAGCACGTCGCCATGCATCATGTAGGCCCGGTCCTGCTGGCGCTCAGCGCGGGTGGCCCGGTGCTGCTGGCGGGAGCGCCGGAATGGTTGCGCGCGCTCTGTGCCAGCCGCTTGGTGATTGTTATCTATCGCACGATCCAGCAGCCCGTCATAGCGGTGATACTCTTCGTCGGACTGTTCTGGTTCTGGCTGATCCCGCCGGTGCATTTCGCCGCCATGCTTGACCCGGTGCTCTACCAGGTGATGAACTGGTCGATGGCGGTGGACGGCATCTTGTTCTGGGCGCTGGTACTGGACACTCGGCCCGCGCCGCCCGCGTGGTTGCGTTTCGGCTGGCGCGCTGCGCTGGCCGTGGGCGTCATGTTTCCGCAGATCATTCTAGGCGCGCTCATCTCCTTCGCCACGGTGGACTTGTTTCCCTATTACGCATTCTGCGGGCGGTATTTCCCTTCGATCTCTGCGGTAACGGATCAGCAGATCGGCGGCATCGTCATCTGGATTCCTCCCGCGATGATGAGCGTTCTGGGCCTCTTGGTGGTGGTGCGAAATATGCGCGCCGCCAACGCAGACCTTTAGCCTTCAGGCGCTCATCACGCGGCGGATGTCGCCGGTGGCCCCAGCGATGTCGGCCTGTAGCGTATCGAAACCGGGCCATATGACGCGCGCGTCGCCTTGCGCATCGAAAACATAGACAGACTTGCCGTGCGATACATCATAGGTCAAGTCGTCCGGCTGATGTGGTTCGATCTTGTAGGTGACTTTGAGGCGCCGGGCAAGACGGGCCAGTTGGTTGGGCGTGCCGATCAGCCCGTCAACGCACGGCGTGAAGGCGGCGGCGTATTCCGTCATCACCTCGGGCGTATCGCGCTCGGGGTCCACTGTAACGAAGAGTATCGACAGTTTCGCGGCGTCCTCGCCCAGCTGATCGACCACAGCGGACAGGTTGGAGAGTGTCATCGGGCAGATATCGGGGCAGAAGCTAAAGCCAAAGAACAGCGCGACGACCTGTCCTTCGTAATCGGCCTGTGTCACGCGCGTCCCGTCCTGAGCCCGGGTCATGGTGAAAGACAGGTCGGGTAAAAGCCCGCTTACATCCTCGCCATACCATCCAGCCTCGTTACAGGCGGCCAGCGGCACGACCAGTCCTGCGGACCCCATGCGCCGGAGCAGCGCTCGGCGGGTCATCGTCGCGTCAGTACGGGCCATATTTTACCAATATCGCCACGCCAAAGGCCGTTGCGAAAAAGAGACCGGCAACGCACAGCAAAATCCAGAGCACCATTCGATTGCTCGATCTGGTCGTTCGCTTGACATCGCTCGCCGTAGGGTCCGACGTCTCGGTTGCTTCGGTCCCCTCATCCATACCGGTTTGCTATATCATTTCGGCGCGTATCACAACGTGCCAAGCCGCAAGCGGGATGCGACAAGGTGCCTCGTGAACAGTTCTCGTCATGCCTGCGCATTGCGTGCTGGCGGGATGGCAACGATCACAGTGCATACACAATCGTCACCACCGTTATCATGACGATCAAGAACATGACCAACGCGCCTAGGGCGAGCGTCCGGCCCATGTCACGATTTGGCTTTGCAACCTTCAGACGCAACTCTTCGGCCGTTTCCGGAAATTCGAGCGCGGCGGAGTTCGAGGCGCGCGTCAGTTCGTATCGCGCATCCCAGCGACGCACTTCCGCAGCGTTCCAGCCGTTCATGACCAGAATGATCGCGGCGATCATCACCATCGAGGATGGGACCCAGATCACGTAGCCACCAATCGTTTCATCGGATAAAGTTGCAGATAAGCCGGTGCCTGTCGTTTGGTAGGAGGCATAAAGGGCCACCTCCTTAAGTGTCGTGAGGGAACCCAGAAAAATGTTTGAAACAATCACCACAAAACCGGAGATCAGCCTCGCTCCGCGTCGCGCACCGGCAGGGGGATCCCTCCAGTCGAAAAGCATGCCGAAATACCAGATCCCTGCCAGCACCATCGCCAGATGTGCGAGCAGCTCGACCGCCGCGATGCGCTGCGCAAGTCCGTAAAGGACCGGTATCTGCCAGACGAAGAGCGAAGCGATGAGCAAGGCAGTGGCGGTTGCCGGATGCGCCATGAACCGCACGAACCAGGCGTTCGCCAGCGCGCCGAGGTATCGACGCCACCGACTTTCCAAACCGGCTTGCAGGATGCGCCACGGCTGCGAAACAGCGATGAGCAGTGGTCCTGCAAGGCGAAGGAGAAGATGTTCCACCTGGTGCACCGAAAAGAGGCTGTGCCCCAATGAAGCCAGAGACGCATTCGTGGCCACGAAAATGCAGGTCAAGCCAGCGAAGAACATAGCCTGCCGCCAAAGAGAAACCGTCCCGCGAATACGAGCGGATCGCGCGAGGCCGCGCATGTAGTACCATGCGGCCAAGCTGACGGAAACAAGGGACACTGGCGAAATCGCATATCCAAACGGGTCGAAAAGGAGGAAATATGTGATTATCGGCTCCTCCCTTGTTTTACTGCCCGGCTGTAGGCGGATAAGGGTGAAAGTCGCGAAGTTCCTACTGCGCCACCCCGGGCCAAAGATAGATCGGTTGACATCACGAGGTATTTGCTCTGCATCCACCTAGGAAACAGGTTGTCGTAGAAACGTGACAGCGGATGGCCGGACTGACCGGCAGGCGTGATGAAATAGGAGAGGCTTTCATCCGAAAACGACATGACTGCCTGAAAATTAGTGCCGACGCTGGAGGCGACCGGGCGGTCATTGTCAGAAGCGATCAGTGTATAAGGGTCACCCGAGTATGGCGCTTCGAGAGACAACAAATCGCTGATAATCCCGTTCGACTGGATTGGCGACCACTGCATATTCAGTGTGTGTTCCGCGCCCCAGAACCAGACTGAAGGATCGCTTCCGTACCGGTCAACAAGCTTGGCAATGGCATCATCCAGAGCTGCACGAGCCTGATCCTGGCAGGTCTCAATGCGGGCGGACGGGCGGATGTCGCACCAGATTGCGCTCCCTCTTCGATCTGAAAGGACCGCGGATAGGAAATCAGGATTCGGTCTGGTCCAGACCGCAGTTGCAGATGGAAACTCATCTTGAAGTATGCGTCTTTGCAAAGCACGTACCCATGTCCAGAACACGAGCGGTTCCAGTGAGTAGCGACCCATCTCGCCATTCCATTGAGAAAGCTCGTCCAAAACTTCTTCGCGAAGCTTTCCGACTTTGTTCTCCTTGATGTCGCTTGCGGAACTCACGAACCAGAGCTCTTTTGCCATCAGCGGAAGAAGGGTACGCGCGACAGCGCTGACCGTGTCGCGTTGAACCGCAATCGCGCTCTCGACAGTGAATACGGGCCGGCGATCATCGAGAACTGCAAGTCTGGCGTCTTGAAATGATCCAGGACGCTTGACCTCGCTTTCAGGCCAAACCGCCAGAGTTGTCCGGTCGACCGCTAGGACCTCCAATCCATCTGGCACCTTGTTCATGGTTGCGTTCAGAGCATAGTTCACACCGGCGGACTTGGCCAGACGGTCGAGCATCATCAAGAAATCACTTGTCTGCGCAGCTTTGGAAACTTCTGGTTCTTCTATTTCATTTGGCGAAAAAGATCTGAACGCCCAGGCGACGCGCTCGTTGTGACCAACGACAATGAAAGGCACGCCTGGCATCGTAGCGCCAATCGCGACCCCTTCCGGCGTTTGAAGGTCTGCCAAGTACCATTCGGACGGCAGTGACAAAGGACCACTGATATCCGCCGCAAGCATCGGTGCTCCGGTAGTAGTCCGATCTTCGGGCAACGCCCACGCAGTCAGTTTGACCCTTGGAGAAGCGGCAAACAACTCGGGTGTCGCGGGTCGATCTGACGGAATCTGGTTATCTGGGAATCCAGACAGTTCGTTCTGAAGTTTATCGGGGCGAAGATCGTTCAGAAATGCGTTTGCGACATTGATGCTATCAACGGGCCTCCACGCCGCGATCGTTCTCTCATCCGCGATCAACAGTTCAGGTGCGCCTCTGCCGCGCCCGCCTTCGGACACCAGCCCAAGCCAGGCGTTGACACCTGCGGCATATGCTTCGAGTGCATCCGATGTCGACGGTTCAAGTTCAGCTATCTGCTCAAGTGGCAATAAACCTTGCGCTGTCCGCCTTGCCCTCAATAATTGCCCCAGCCGGTCTTGCGCGTGAACGAAACCGAGCGCGAAATAGCTGTCTGCAGCGGAGCCGGCGGAAATGTGTGGTATAGCTGAAGCATCTCTCAGGACGTTAACCGGGCCTTCTATACCCGCAACGCTAAAGTTCTCTTCATAGTCAGGAACGGAGGCATTGAGCAGAAAGTAGCCAGCACCCCAAACGAACAAGCCTGATGCAAAAATCGACAGGAACAAATATAGTGAAATGAGGATCAGCCGTCTCAATTCGTCGCCCGTACAAAACTAGTTTCAGGATATGATGCGCAAGAAGATCAACGAGGCGAAATAGGCGAGCAAGCCGAAGACAATGCCGGAGCTTGTCGCATATTGAAGCATATCCAGGCGGTCCCCTTTCCGTCGCCGCGCCAGATAGCCACCCCAAATCGTACCTCCGACAAATCCCGCGAGCACCAGCATCACAATTCCTCCGATCTTGTATTTTCGCGATTGAAACGTTGACATGTGAATCCGACGGCAAAGGCTATGCCCCAGGCCGCACAGATGAGCGCTAGCGACGTCCAATCACCGAAACGTGCGTAAGGCGTGGGCGCATGCGCTGCCGGAAGCCTGGCATCTATGACACCAGTTTGCCCGATGTCGAGACGGGCGACGATCTCTCCGCTGGCATCGATAATCGCGGATATCCCAGTGTTGGCCGCGCGGACCACGGGAAGCCCTTCCTCGACCGCGCGCATGCGCGCGGAAGCGAGGTGTTGCTCAGGTCCAATGCTGGTTCCGAACCATGCATCATTTGTACCGTTGAATATCCAGTCAGGACGGAGAAGCTCATCGACCACCTGGCCCGGAAAAATGATCTCGTAACAGATCGCCACCCCGACCAGAGGTGCCCCAGGGATCGCCAGTGTGCGTGGCCCTGGTCCTGGCGTAAAATCGCCTAACCCTTCTGTCAGCCGCTCAAAGGGCAGCAAGCCTTTCAGGGGCACATATTCCCCGAACGGAACGAGATGATGTTTTGCATATCCCGCCAGAATCTCACCGCTGCCGTCATAGGCTTGTACAGTGTTGAAATATCTGGTTGCCCCATCTCCCTCTACGCGGTCCGGCGCACCTGTCAAAAGGACCCTGCCGTCTGGCAAAGCCGCAGATATTTGCGTGCGCGCAATGGCGTCCTCGTCCAGAAAACCGGGGAAAGCCGTTTCCGGCCAAAGCAGCAGATCGAAACGGCCGGGTCGCACAGACAATCTCAGGTATTTTTCCAAGGTTCGCTTGCGGCTGCCCGGTGCCCACTTCTCGACTTGCGGCACATTGCCTTGAACAATGCGCAATGTAATGTCTGTCGGCGGAACGTCTTGACTTGACCAAAGTGTACCGCCACCCCAGAGACCCGTCATCGCAACGGAAAAGAGCGCGAAAACGGACAGACGTCTCTTTGGCGCTACCGCAATCAAAACACTTGGCAAGGTGCCGATGAAGACCGTGAGAAAGCTCATGCCGTAGCTTCCAACCCAGGCCGCTGGCTGTCGCAGCGCGGCGTGATCGACCAAAGCATATGCAGCAAGGTTCCACGGAAATCCTGTCAGAACATGACCCCGCAGCCATTCCGTGGCCATCCAGCAGGTCGCAAGCAAAAGGCCCGCCTTAATACCATGGAGAACTCGATGCTGCATTATGGCGGCAAAAAGCATAGCTGCGCTGGCCGGGAAAATCGCTAGCCCGGCGGACAGTCCCACTACTGCTGGGATCGCCAGTGCGCCGAAACGTTCGGCATCGACGTAAAAGCTCTCGGCGATCCAGGAAATTCCAATCCCGAATTGGCCCAGTCCGAAAGCCCAACCGACAAGGAAAGCGCGCGAGGTTGAGATGTTCCGGAGAACAATAAAGAGCACGGAGAAGGAGACAGGGACCGCGATGAGCCAAGAAAACGGCGGAAGGGTCAAAACCGTCAATCCGCCGGCAACAAGGGCAAGACCTGTGCGCGGGAAGAGGTTTGGGTCCTCACTAACGAACTGCGGCAAACCTGGCTTCATGAATCGGTCTGAAGTCGAGCGCCAACCCACGGCGCACTGAGCAGCACCACGCCGCCAACCACAAAAATATCGGCCATGTTGAAGGCAGGCCAATGCGCCGTCCCGATGTAGAAATCGAAGAAATCCGTCACTGCACGAAAGCGCAGGCGGTCCAGAATATTGCCAAGAGCACCGCCGATGATCGCACCATAGGCAATGGCCTCGACCCGGCTGCTGGAACGGATCAGCATGGCCGCCAACCAGACGCAGATGCCAAGCGCCAATACGACAAGGCTCCACCATGGCGCACCGCCGAGAAGCCCGAAGGTCACCCCGTCATTGCGCAGGTAGATGAGATTGAAGCCGGGAAAGACCGATACACCGGAACTAAGTACAGTCGCATTGGAAACAACGATTGCCTTCGTTGCCTGATCGACAAGAAAGGCGATTAGAGCAGCAAGCAGACCGACGAAGAGGCAAGTTCTCATACGCTTATCCCAGCCAGACGTCGAGGAACAACATGATGACAAGACCAACCGCGAGGCCGAGCGTCGCCCTGTTCTGATGGCCGGACCGGTGGGTTTCCGGAATGATCTCGTGGCTGATGACGTAGAGCATCGCACCTGCTGCGAAGGCGAGACCCCAAGGCAGCAGCGGTTGCGAAAGACTGATAATGCCCGCGCCGAGAAGCCCACCGAAAGGCTCGACGAGACCGGTCAGAGCGGCGATGCCCCAGGCGCGAAACCTGGAATATCCCTCGCCGAGCAACGAAACCGCCACCGCCAGACCTTCGGGGGCATTCTGTAATCCAATACCGATAGCAAGTGGCAACCCGCCCGACAAACCGTCAGCCCCGAACCCGACGCCGACGGCAAGCCCTTCGGGAAAATTGTGGATCGTGATCGCGATGATGAAAAGCCAGACGCGGCGCAGCGATGCGGCGTCTGGGCCTTCCCGCCCCGACTTGAAATGCTCATGCGGCAGCCGTTCGTTCATCAGAGCAACGGCGCCCATGCCAAGCAGAATCGCAACGCAAACGATGGCCGCCGGGAGAGCACCGTTGTCGAACTGTCCTTCGGCTGCGTCGAGAGCTGGAATGATCAGCGAAAAAAACGAAGCAGCGAGCATGACACCCGCTGCGAAGCCAAGCAGCAGATCGCGCGTAGCCCGGGACGGGATGCGCCCAAAAAGAACTGGGACCGCCCCGACCGCAGTCAGCGATCCGGCGGCCAGGCTTCCAAGAAAGCCAAGGGTAATTGGAGAGAAAGGTTCCAAGCGCTGAAGTCTCGGCGATACGTCAGTCAGCGGCCGAATAGCTGCTAAAGATCTCGGTCGATCCATCGCCGCGGATCAGGAAGACGTCATAAGCCTCACGATCGTCTTCCGGTCCCATGCCCGGCGAGCCATAGGGCATTCCCGGCAACGCCAGCCCCACTGCATCAGGACGCTCATCCAGAAAACGCTGAATGTCTGATGCCGGCACATGACCTTCGATCACGTAGGCGTCGACCAAAGCCGTATGGCAGGACACCATGCGCTGAGGCACGCCATTGTCGAGTTTGAAGCGCACAAGAGATCCCCCGAACATGTCCTCGCCTGTCGGCGCGAATCCGCTTTCCTCCAGATGCTTCATCCAGGAGTGACAACAGCCGCAGCCGTTTGTCTTTCGGACGTCAATCTGGATCGCAACGGCGACAGCTTGCCCCGCGGGAAACAAGGCCAGCGTGACTGCAAGGGCGGGAGCCAATCGTTTCATGGATCAAAGCCTTTCGGTTGTCGTTTCGGCAAATTCGCTGGCGAGCCTCTCAGCCAGAAGTGAACGCGCCTCACTCAGTCGCTCAAGCGCGGCCGTGTCGTCCGCTTCACGCTCGGCCGCCTCTGCTAGTCGGTCGTCAGAGAGAGGATCGGTCGGGCGACCGTCGACCAGAACCTCATAATGCAGATTTGGGCCGGTTGCGGTGCCAGTTGCACCGACGCGGCCGATCAAATCTCCGGCCATCACTCGCTGCCCTTGTTCGAGTGTGTCCGGCACCTCGCTGAGATGTGCGTATCGTGTCAAGGTGTCGGATCCATGCGCTATCTCCACCACCCGGCCATATCCACCACGACGTCCGATAAAGCTCACGCGTCCGGGCGCCGTTGCTTTTACCGGCGTACCGCTTGCCGCGGCAAAGTCGACGCCGGTGTGCATGCGCACATTCCCATAGACTGGGTGTGTGCGACGGCCAAAGACGGAACTCAGCCGCGCTCCTTCCACCGGTTGCGCAAACACGCGCAGCACTTCTCCGTCGACATAGATCGTCGCTTGACCGCTGCCGTCGTCCGGCCAGACGATCTCGTAGACCGATCCACCAAGATCCAGCTCAGCGAAGGCAAGCTCAGGCTGACCAATCCTCTTGTTCCCGTCTCGGGCCTCGCGCCAAAGGAGGCGCATCGTCTCGCCACCCGCGAGATCACGACGGAAATCCACGGTGCCGCCCAGCATCTGCGCCAGGTCCACCGCAAAACGGGCGGGGATGTCTGCCGTGTCCAGGGCAGCGAAAATCGAGCTCTCGATCACCGCCTTGCCGGCGAAAGTCACCAATTCGGGGTCCGGCTCCAACACGCGAGCGGCAAGCAGTTCGCCGAAGACCGCCTCTATCCGGACACCGTCTTCGACGGCGAGTTCTACACGACGCGGGTTGTCGTCCGTTGTGGAAACCACGGTAACGATGTGACCCGGACGCAGACGGCGCAAATCGTATTCCGCGCCAATCGCCAAGGCGATTTCGGCGCGATCCGAAGCATCCAGCCCCGCATCGGAGAGGACCGCATCAAGCGTCTCGCCCGACGCAATCTCGCGCGACCAGGTGACCAGCGAGGGCTCGATAGATGGCAAGGAGGTATCTGTGGGGGAAACGGTCAGGAGGGGCACGGGTCTGAACTCGAATGCGATATCCGCCTGGGCGAGTGTGGGGCGGACCGAATTGATTTCGGCAATCCGGGGCGGCGTGAGCGGATCGGGAGTCCAGAGGGTCGCTTCAGCAATCGAAGGGGGCACCGGTTCTTTGGACAGAACGCCAGAGATGGCGATGCCGGCAACCGAAATCGCGCCTGCGACCGCCACGGCCGCCAAGACAGTTCCTATCTTCATTTTGCCCCCTCTACGTTTTCTGTCAGTGCGCGCCGGATCTTTGGCACCGCGAATTCTCTTGGTTCGTGATAGTCGATCATCGTGACGAGCTCACCCTCGGCATCGAACAGGAATACGCTTGCCGTATGGTTCATCGTATAGCCGCCGCCCTCAGTCGGGACGCGCTCAAATGAGGCACGAAACCCTTCTGTGGCGCGGGCAATCTGGTCTTCCGGCCCCGTCCAGCCACGAATGACCGGATGAAAATAGCCGACATATTCGGCCATGGCCTCAACCGTGTCCCGCTCCGGATCGACCGTGATGAAGACAACGTTCATCTCTGATGCTTCGTCGCCCAGTTCCTCAAGCCAGCCGGAAATATCCGATAGGGTCGTCGGGCAGATGTCCGGGCAGTAGGTGAACCCGAAGAATACCATTGTCGGACGACCGATCAGGGTGCCAGGCCCTACCTCATTTCCCTCGTGGTCGGTCAGCCGAAACTCCATCGCCGATAGGGGCAGGGGCCGCTGCCCTTTTGGTTCAGGCGCACCAAGCCCGTCCACCCGCCACCAGCCCACGAAGAGCGTCATGCCAAGGACGCCGGCACCGGCTGCGCCGTATAGAAGGAGCTGCCGACGTTGCATCAGCCCTCTGGTCCACGCGCGGCGATCCCGAGGATTGGGACCTCGACCGTCACCTTGCCGCCATCCGAGAAGGTCAGTGTCAGCGGGAAAGTCTCGCCTTCGGCCATCGGCTCTTGCAGCTTCATGAGCATGGCGTGCAGCCCGCCCGGCTCCAATGCCACGCTTTGGCCGGGCTCAATCGTGATCTCGCCTGCAGGCGCCATGGAACTGAGGCCAGCGGAGTCGGTTTTCGTCTCATGGATCTGGGGCATCATTGCCAGCGGTGTCGCAATTTTGGTCAGCGTAACGGCGTCGTCACCCCTGTTGCGCACGGTCATGTAGGCAGCCCCCGGACGGCTCGTGCCGATCGAGGCGCGGGACCACGCGCTCTCGACGACGACATCCTCCGAGCCGGCAAATCCCGGGGCCGACAGGCCCGTGAGCAGCAAGAGAAAGGCCAATCCCTTGATGTGTGGAAGTTTTTTCACGACAATTTCTCCTGCATCTGACCGCGTATCAACTTTGGCTGGCCGCAACTTCCGTCGCCACCAGCCGCCGTAGTTCCGCCTCACCGAACGGGTCTAGCGGTTTGGCATTTACGTAAAACGTGGGCGTTTGTCGCACGCCAAACGTTTTGACATCGGCACGGTCTTGGTTCAGCACCGCTACAACATCGGGGGCCAGCATCTGCGTCTGGGCAGCTTCGACATCCAGACCTCCGCTTGCGGCAATCTCAAGGAGCAAACCCGGCTCCGGCGCACCATGGGACGCCCATCGGGGCTGCTCTTGCAAGACCGCTTCGAGCACCGGTTCGAACACGTCCTGCATCCGCGCAGCTTCAAGAACACGGATCGCTTCCACCGAAGCGTCCCCGTGAAAGGCAGTGTATCTAATTACGACACGTACCGCATTACCGTGCCCAGCCATGATATCCTTGACCACGGGATAGAATGCGCGGCACGCCTCGCAAGCTGGATCGAAAAACTCGACAATCGTGACAGGCGCCGTCTCGGGGCCGAGGATCGGGGAATAGGGCCGGATCAGCCCATCGGCCAATTGCGGGTCGACGGGGGCGGCCTCGGCAATCGCCTCGGGGCGGGTTGCGTACCATGCGGCACCGCCGAAACCGGCGGCACCGAGAGCGAGAACGGACAGGATGAGGCCGCGTCGTTTCATTTTTGTGTTTCCTTCAGTGAGACAGCCGACAGCAGACCGATCATCGCGAAGGCGACGAGCGCCATCAGTGGGATAGGAATGCCGAAGAACAATTGATTGTCGTCGGTACAGGATGGGCCGCTCGCAGTGCAGGGCTGGATGCGTTCGGGAATCAGCCCGAAATAGAGGCCGAGGTGCCAAAGTGCTATGGCGGCGCCACCGATAGCCAGCGCGATCGCGTAGCGACCGACGCGCCGGTCCTGCCACCACAGCCCAAGCCCGAGAATTATGGCCAAGGGGAACATGAAAGTGCGTTGAACCCAGCAGAGTAAGCAAGGAGTCTGCCCCAGCACCTCCCCGATGAAGAGTACGGCGAGAGATGCGTTTAGCGCGATGAACCAAGCCAGGCCGAGAGCAGTCTCTCCGGAAAGTCGGGTCATAAAATCAGAGCCTCTCTCTTAGGTCGGCGAGGATATCTTGAGCGGGGGTGCCATAGGGCCAAGATTTTGCGAAGCCTGCTTGCGTGTCGAAAAGGAAAAGATGTGATGTATGCCCCATTGTATAGCCGTCTGATGCTGCAGCTTCCTCGATCCGCTCGTAGAAGATTGGAAAGGTTTCGGATGTCTCATCGATCTGTTCCGGTGTGCCTGTGAGCCCGATGATGCCCGCGTCGAACTTTGGCACATACTGCGCCAGTGCGGTCGGGTTGTCTCGTTGGGGATCTATCGTGATGAAGATTGGTTGGACTTTTGACGCGTCATCTCCCAAACCCTCCATCACCGCTGCGACCTCTGAGAGCGTCGTTGGACAGATGTCAGGACAATTTGTGAAGCCGAAGAAAACCAGCATCCACTGGCCTTCGAAGTCCTCTTCTGTAAAAACCATTCCATTGTGCCCTGTTAGTTCGAACTCCGCAAAAAACGGCGGTTCACTTACATCTCGCCAGCTGGCGGCACGGTAGTCAGCCGATAACAAAAACCCGATAAAGGCGAACGATGCCGCACCCGCCAGCATCCACAATATCTTCTGAAGACCTGAAAGCACCACGCAGCTTTGCACAATTTCTGCTCCGATTTTTTCTTTCTCGTACATCCTGCAGCAGCTGTAGGTTCAAGCTCTTTTATCCTTCTGAGACGGCACGTCACGCGACTGTGAATGGGAAGTTGCCATCCGTTTTGAATGACTGCCCAGATTGTCATTTGTCGTATTGGTTAGGTTCGCGATCGACGTCACGCTGGTGACGATCTGCAAGCATCCACGATGCCAAGGTCCGTGCAAAGCGTTTTAAATATTAAAAGATAGCAATCAGCGGATCTGAGAGCCAAAGCAAAAATTAAAACGTTTGAACCTACAGCTGCTTCAGGAACTACGATGAAGTCGAATCAACACAGTGGCTCCAATCGCGACTTGGACACAGAAAGTTTCCGGTTGGGTCGATGTCAATAATTCGCGAAACCGTTCTCGACTGGCCGAAGTAGATCGAAATGATAAGAAATCTCGTTGACCAATGCCATAGTGGAGAAGTCGTTCTCCGTGATCCGAGAGCGCTCGTCGGGAACATGCAACATGACGCCTGAGATTGGACAGTTTGCGCTAGTCTTGGCGCTTGCAGTCGCAATTGTTCAAAGTGTCCTGCCAATTGTAGGGGCGAACACGGGGCGCGTGCTTTGGATGGAAAGTGCGAAGACGACAGCCGCGATTCAGGTGACATTGGTTGCAATTGCGTTTGGCGCACTCATGCGCTCATTTGTTGTCAGTGATTTCACTGTTCAAAACGTAGTGGAAAATTCCCACTCGCTAAAGCCGATGATCTTCAAGGTTGCGGGCACTTGGGGCAGCCACGAAGGGTCCCTGCTTCTCTGGACCCTTATTCTCGTACTTTTCGGGGCTGGGGTCGCGCTGCTGGGCAGAAACATTCCGGTTGGTCTCAAAGCGCGAACGTTATCGGTTCAAGCCTGGATTAGTGTCGGTTTCCTGAGCTTCATGCTCTTTACATCCAATCCGTTCGAGCGGGTTTTCCCGCCGCCTCTGGATGGCACGGATCTTAACCCGCTTCTGCAGGACATCGGGTTGGCGATGCACCCCCCGCTCTTGTATTTTGGGTATGTCGGCTTCTCGATCGTCTTCTCCTTCGCGGTCGCGGCTCTGATAGAGGGCCGGGTGGATCCCGCATGGGCGCGTTGGGTGCGGCCATGGACTCTGACGGCCTGGATCAGCCTCACTGCGGGGATCGCACTCGGCTCTTGGTGGGCGTATTACGAACTTGGCTGGGGCGGCTGGTGGTTTTGGGACCCGGTTGAAAACGCATCCTTCATGCCTTGGCTTCTCGGCACGGCACTCCTGCACTCGGCTATTGTCACGGAAAAGCGGGATACGTTCAAAAGCTGGACCATTCTTTTAGCCATCCTGACCTTTTCTCTGTCACTTCTTGGGACATTTATCGTCAGATCCGGCATTTTGACATCCGTTCACGCGTTCGCGGTCGACCCAGCGCGCGGCGTGTACATTCTCGGCCTTCTTGGTGTGACAATTGTCGGCTCACTGACACTTTACGCATGGCGCGCGCCTCAGCTTGGATCGGTTGGCGTCTTTCGGCCAATCAGCCGCGAGGCTGGGCTTTTGCTCAATAATCTTCTGCTCGCGACCGCAACGGCGACCGTCCTTTTTGGAACACTCTATCCATTGTTTGTGGAAGCGGTGACTGAAGAAAAGATCTCTGTAGGACCACCGTATTTCAACGCGACTTTTATCCCTTTCATGCTGCCGCTCGTCATAATAATGGGAGTTGGCCCATTCCTGTCTTGGAAACGGGCCGATCTTCCCGGTATCTGGCAACGGCTGCGTTTGATTTTTGGTATCGCGATTGGTGTCGCGGGGATCGTTTGGTACCTTCAGACAAACGGGCCCCTGCTCGCTGTGGTCTCAATAGGGATTGCAGCCTGGGTTTTTTTTGCGACTTTGCGCGAATGGGCGCTGCGTATCAAGCTCTTTGATCTACCGCTTTCTCAGTCGCTGCGTCGCGCGCGGAACCTGCCGCGCTCCGCGCACGGTATGACGCTCGCGCATCTCGGCGTTGCAATGCTTGTGCTTGGATTCGTAGGTTCAACAGCCTGGAAGGAAGAACGTGTTCTTTTCGCAGAACCGGGGTCGACCGTGGACATCGCAGGTTTTGAGGTAATATTCGACGGCGTCGAACGGTTCCGTGGTCCAAACTACATCGCACAACAAGGCCAGCTTCGCGTCTTGAAAGATGGACGGGAGATTACGCTTCTTCGTCCGGAGCGCAGAAGCTATCCAGTTGCGGGGACGTCCACAACCGAATCTGCAATCCGATCAACGCTAAGCGGTGATCTCTACGTCACCATCAGTGAACCTGCGGCCGAAACGGCGTCGGGCCAGTGGAATTTGCGCATCCTCTACGAACCACTGGTTAATTGGATATGGATCGGAGCGACGATGCTGGTGCTTGGCGGGTCCCTCTCGCTATCGGACCGGAGATTGCGGGTGGGTGCGCCGTCGCCAAAGAGCCGGTCGTCAGCGCTTCAACCGGCGGAATGATACGATGAAGAAAATCATTCTCGCGCTGCCAGCGCTGATCGCAGTAGTCTTGGGTGGATTTTTGTTCTGGGGGCTCAACCCAGACCGTGATCCTAACGCAATCCCTTCCGCTTTGGTCTCCGAACCAGTTCCGGATTTTGAACTCCCACCGGTAGAGGGTACTCAGACACCCGGACTGTCGTCCGCAGCCCTTCGTAGCGTTGGCGAGCCGGTTTTGGTCAATGTATTCGCTTCATGGTGCGTGCCCTGTCGTGCTGAGCATGTGGTGCTCACAAGGCTTGTCGAACAGGACGGTGTTCGGCTGATGGGGATCAACTACATGGACAAATCAGCAGATGCAGCCAATTGGCTGGAGGAGCTTGGCAACCCCTATGAGAGGATCGGATCAGACAGCGAAGGCCGCGTCGGGATTGAGTGGGGTATCTCCGGCGTACCGGAGACTTTCGTGATCGATGGAACGGGGATCGTAGTCTATCGCTATGTTGGTCCCATTGTGACGCCAGAGGCACAGGATGAAATTCGTGCTGCGTTGGCCGCAGCAGGTGGTCAATCATGAAGGGTTGGCTCTATTTACTCGTACTGGTGCTTGCCGCGACAACCGCGGCCTGGGCTGTGGAGCCAGATGAGTTGCTGGATGATCCGGTGCTTGAGTCGCGCGCCCGGGAGCTTTCAAAGCAGTTACGCTGCGTTGTCTGCCAAAATCAGGATATCGATAGCTCGAATGCTGGTGTTGCCCGAACGATGCGCACCTTGCTGCGCGAACGTCTGATTGCAGGTGAAACAGATGACGAGATCATTGCGTTTTTCGTAGATCGCTACGGTGACTTCGTCCTTTTCAAGCCGCGACTGAAACCCGCCACATATTTGTTGTGGTTCGGACCTGCGGTTCTTCTTGCCGTTGGGATTAGCGTTGTCTTTGTCACAATCAGGCGCCGAAGCAGGGCGGTTCTTGATGGCACTGCTGATCCACTGAGCCCCGATGAAGAGCGTGAGTTCGAGGCCATTTTTAAGGAGAATGAAGGACGGAGAGGCCCATGATTTGGTTGGTGTTAGGCGCGATGGCATCCATCACCGCCCTCCTGTTCTTGTCCTGTCTCTATCGAACGGGTGAAGTCCTGAATAGAAAGGATGGAGCGTTGGTTATCCTCAAGGATCAGCTTTCCGAAATTGATATTGATCAAGAGCGGAATCTGATATCCGTTACCGAGGGGGACGCGGCCAGGGTTGAAATCAAACGCCGCATTCTGGCTGCCGGTCGGCTTGCGACACGTGAGTCGTCGCGCGCAAGTGGGCGAAGCATCATCTTCGCGTCCGCCATTGCTACGCCATTGGTAGCCTTTGCTTTGTATTCTCAAATCGGCTCGCCAAAGATCGAAAGCCAGCCTCTGGCGTCTCGCGCATCTGAAATCCAGAAAGCCGCAAACCTCTCAGAGTTAACCCAGAGATTAAAAACCCGGCTTGAAGCTGACCCGTCGGGTGGACCAAGTGATGGTTGGGTTCTGCTCGGTCAGACCTATATGCGTACAGCTCGTTACGATGATGCCGCCGATGCATTCGAACGCGTCACAGTTCGCGACAATGTAGATATCTCAACCCTACTGCTATTTGCCGAGGCCTTGATCGCAGCCGAGAACGGGATCGTGACGCCGCAAGCGGAAAGCGTGATCGAACGTGCATCAGAGATGGACCCTGATGATCCAGGCCCAATTTTCTATAGGGCCCGGATCCTCGAACAGGACGGGGTTCCAGAGGAAGCGAGGGCGCTTTTGATCGAGCGTCTCAAGAGAGCGGATCGCGCCTATCCGTGGATGGAACTTTTTCTGTCTGTCGCCAACCGATTGGGGGAACAGGTCGGAGAGACCCCTGTCACTCTAGCTGATTTAATTCCGGATCCACAGGACGCACGGGGCCCCCGTGCGGTCGATATCGAGGCCGCCCAAGATATGTCAGTCGAGGAGCGCAGCACTTTTGTCCGCTCCATGGTTGACCGCTTGGCGGCGCGATTGTTGAATGACCCAGCCAATCTTGAAGGATGGCTTCGGCTAGCGGAGGCGTACAGTGTGTTGGGTGACTTTGATGCTGCCCAGAACGCCGCCGGCAAAGCGCGCAGCTTGGCCGAAAGCCTTCCGGAAACCGACCCGACGCGTGCCGCCGCCACGGCCCGATTGGATCGGATCAAAAAATAAATTGAGGCTGCGAATTCTCAGATACATAACAGCTTCCCTTCACCTGAAACTGAACCATTGCAGGTTCTGCCTCTCTTGAGCGATGCAACGGCACTATTTCATCGTTTTCGGACAGCGCTGAGATCGGCAGCCGACAGCGCTTCGAGAACCGCATCCACGGATAGCAATTCAGATAGAATGATACCTTCAGGCGCATCTGGACCGTAGACGATGTTGAACGGAATTGCGTATCTGCCGTGTGTCTCGAGATAGGATTGGATTCTCGCGTCCGGTCGCGTCCAATCCGCGCGCATCGCAATCACCGCTTCCTCGCCAAGTGCTCCCAAAACTGGTTCACGATCTAGGACCAGGGTTTTGTTTGCTTTACAAGTGATGCACCAATCCGCAGTAACGTCCACGAATACGGTTTTGCCTTGCGACACTTCACGCGCGATCCGGGACCGGTCGAACTCGACCCAGTAAGAATTGATCGAGTCTGTTACATCATCGGAGCCTTTTGGCAGCAGTGCAGGGGCCGCCAACGTCATGCCCAAAACCGCAGTCATTCCCCACAGCAAACCGTTATTGGGCTGGGCCTGATAGGCTCTCGTAGCCAGTACGATGAACCCAAGACCCAGCAGCACCAAGCCTGTGAGGGTTGGCGACGTCACACCAATCAAGACCCAGCATAGCCATGCAACGGTTCCGGCAAGCAGCAATCCGAGAACAATTTTCAAGCTTATCATCCAAGGTCCCGGTTTGGGCAGTCGGGACAGAAAACCAGGCCAAGCGGCAACCAGAATATATGGCAGTGCAAGCCCAATCCCCATCGCTGTGAAAACCGCAAGTATATCGCCTGTCGTGCCGGAAAGCGCGAAGGCAATGGCTGTCCCCAGCAACGGGGCGGAACAAGGCGTTGCAAGTATCGCAGCCAGAGCGCCGGTGGAGAAGTCTTCGGCATACCCCCGCCCAAAGCGGCCAGATAGCCTCGCCATCCAACTGCTGGGCAAAGAAATTTCAAAAACTCCAAACAAATTAGTCGCGAAGAGTCCGACAACGAGAATGAGTGCTGTCAAGAAATATGCATTCTGAAATTGCATACCCCATCCAACGGCATATCCGAGCATCTGCAGCGCTATGACCGCAAAGGCCAGTACCCACATGAAAGCAACAGTTCCCCCAGCCGTAGCGACAAACCCCGCGCGCAATTGTGAAACGGAGCGATTCTTCATTCGAAGCGCCGATCCGAATTTGATCGATAGAACTGGCAAGACGCATGGCATTACGTTCACTATCAACCCTCCCAGGAAGGACAGCAAGAGAATCGGGAAAAACTGACCCCTATCTTGGCCGGTTTCGGATGCGTAAGGTGGAGCAGGTACAATGTCGGTGGTGTTCACATCATCGAATGTAACCGCGACATCGTCGTCCACGACAGTAATTCGAAGGGAGGATTGTTCCTCGCTTAACGCGAGAATCGGAATACTTGCCCAAAGACCGGTACGATCATTTGTAAGGCGGATATCGGGCGCACCGAATGCAGAGCCTGCATCAGACTCCGGAAAAATATCGGGATTGTTCCAGCCAGAAGGCCGCGTCATGTGAATAACCAAAGATTGACCCTGCTTCAGCGCTGCGCCCGAGATCGCTATTGCGCTTTCTGTTCCTACGACAGGTACGCGAGCGGCCCATGTCGCGATTTCGGTCGCGGCTCTAGCGTCGACGCCGGATCCCAATGGAACAGGGAGAGTCAGTTCAAACCTTTCCGGGACGCACACATTGGAGCAGATCAGCAGATTGACGATTGCCTTCAGCTCGGCTGACCTATCAGAATCCATAAGCTGCAATTGTAACGGAAATGTAACTTTCTTGCCGTAGCCAAAGTTTTCAATTCCGAAGGCGCGAAAACGCGTGGGTGCGGGCCAAAGCATGTCGACGGATTCAAGGTTTGTGGACCCTTCCCAGTCGATCTCCGGCGGCAGGCCAACCTCGCCGGGTGACCGCCAGTACGCTTTCCATCCTTCCTCCAATTCAATCTTCAAACCCGCCGAAAGAAACAGCGATCCCGGGGCGATTCCCGCTTCCGCGACGATCAAGCGCGCCGTCAGTGCTTCGGACCGATACGCATTGGACTCCAAGGCGCGAACAGGACTTGCCACTAAAACCAGAAAGATTGCAAAACTCACAAGCAACCCGCGATACCAAGCCAAGGCTATACGCATTCTCTGACCTCTTTATCTAAGCGTTCTGTCTGGGCAAGATGACGCACTGTGCAATGTCCTGACGCCTTGCGATGCCTTCAACCTGTCAAGCAGGGAGCATAGCCAATTGTCCAACCGACTGGTCAACAGCGATGCCTGTTCGGGCTTCGTGCAAAACAGCAGTTCTTTCGAATACAGATTTGGCCCGCGTCCCATGATGCCGCAGTTATTGGCTAGTGCCTTGCAAAAATTGATCCTGTTCCGGATCCTCACCACGCGCCAAGACCCCAAAATAAACTCTGAAGACTTGAAAATCTAGCGCTACTCCTTGAGTTCCGATTCTTGATATCTAACATGCGTACATCCTCTAGCCGCTGTAGGTGCAAGCATCATTGGCACTTCTCGATTGGTCACTCACCGGTCTGCGAGACCCAGTTGGAGCTTGCGATACGCGCCGCGTAAATCTACACTGACTGTAGGTAACATGGGGAACCTGCAATGCTGACAATAGGGACGCTCGCGAAGAAGACTGGAACGAAAGTGCAGACCATCAGATACTACGAGCAGATCGGCCTTATGCCTGAACCCGGCAGGTCCCAAGGCGGCCAACGGCGCTATGGCCTCGACGAACTCGACCGTCTATCTTTCGTCCGGCACGCACGGCAACTAGGATTTTCTCTGGACGCGATCCGTGAACTCCTCGATCTCAGCGATCATCCGGAAAAGTCCTGCGCGGAAGCCGATGCAATCGCCCGCCGGCAGCTAAAGCAAGTCGAGCAAAGATTAGCCCGTCTAGAGGCTCTTCGTACTGAATTAAAAAGAATGGTGCGCGAATGCAGCGGCGGGCAAATGTCGGATTGTCGCGTGCTGGAGGTGCTTCGAGACCATTCCGAGTGCTTAACCGATCACCAAGAAATTGGCGCTTGATATTCCCGCCGCAAAAGCCCATCCGCTAACGATTTTGGCCTGAATTTTAGGTTGTTTTACGACGTGCGCTTGAGTGCTACTTGGGGGTTCGACACTTGAAAATTTTACTGAGCGCGTGCAACACGCTAGTTGGATGGCAGCTAGCAAAGATGGTGTTCGGCGAGGAGCTATTTGACGCTCGATCTGCTGGTGCAGGAACCGCTGACACCCACGGCATCTGGAAGAACTGCTCCGCGACCTGTTGACCGTTATTTAGCATGCGGCTGACGCGAAAAAGGCCTGCAGGGGGGTATACTGTCCAGCCCTTGTGTGGGGCCGAGAAGTGGAAGACTTTGCAGCTGCACAGGCCAGCATCAATAGTTGAAAAAGTCGAACGGTCCTGAACCTCCCCCTCTAAATTGGTCCACCGTTATGTTTAGGAAACGGAGGACAGAGAATGGCAAACAAGTGACACAAGCCCGACGAAATAGTTCAGCTGTTGCGGCAGGTTGACGTTCTTGTCGGAAAAGGGATGCCGCGTGCGGATGCGATCCACGAGGTGCGCATAGGTTTGGGGTTGAAGCTATAGCCACTGTAGCAACTATTATTCCCGACATGTTAGTCTTGGAGAGATTCTATGACGAAGGTCGAGCCTTATCTAAAAAAAACGCGATTGCTGAATTATGACGCAACTTCAATTCGGCAGTTGACCAACGGCCGCCACTGGAAAGCTCTTGCAGAACATGATCGCATTGGCGCTGCCTACAACTTCGTCAGGGACGAAATTGCCTTTGGTTATAACCGTTCTGACGACATTCAAGCCTCCGAGGTGCTGGAGGATGGCTACGGTCAGTGCAACACCAAGGGTACACTCCTCATGGCTTTGCTTCGCAGTGTCGGCATACGTTGCAGGCTTCATGGGTTTACCATTCACAAGGCACTTCAGAGGGGCATCGTGCCAGAACTTGTCTACCCGCTCGCACCTTCTGAAATTTTACATTCTTGGGTCGAGGTCGAAACAGTTGAGGGTTGGGTAAATCTTGAGGGTTTCATTCTAGACACTTCTTTTTTGCAAACGCTTCAACGGAAATTCGGCGATGAGGAGGCGCTATGCGGTTTCGGTGTTGCGACGGAATGCCTGAGTGCACCGCCTATCGGTTGGAACGGTACCGACACTTACATCCAGGACAATGGTATTGTCCGTGATCTAGGCACGTTCGATGAGCCAGACGAGTTTTTCTCAGAGTATCGTCAAGACTTCGGTTTTTTGCGCAACTGGCTCTTTCGCCGCTTCATACGGCACTGGATGAACGCGCGAGTACGTGCGATTCGGAGCGGAAAACTACCAAGAGACTCCCAGTCCAGTCGACGAAATCACAGTCACGAGGAGGCAGACCGTGCCGCATGATCACGGCCACGCGCAAACTGACCCAGCAACAGGCGACCGACGCGTATTTATTGCCATCTGGGCTAATGGCCTTCTGACATTCGCGCAGATTATCGGCGGGATACTATCCGGAAGCCTCGCGTTGATTGCGGATGCGCTGCACAATTTCTCAGACATGGCATCGTTGGTTATTGCCTTCGCCGCGCGAAAGATTGCTCGTCGGCCCGCAGACGATCGCATGACATTCGGCTACGGAAGAGTCGAGATCGTCGCGGCTTTAATCAACTATACAACCCTTATCTTGATTGGATTGTATCTCATCTATGAAGGTGGCATACGTTTGATTGATCCCACAGAAGTCCAAGGCTGGACAGTGGTAGTTCTGGGTGGTGTGGCACTGGTGGTCGACACTTTGACAGCGCTGCTCACCTATTCGATGCAAAAGGGCAGCGTGAACATTCGTGCGCTCTTTTTGCACAACCTGTCCGACGCCTTGGCTTCTGTAGCGGTAGTCATTGGCGGCTCTTTAATCATTATTTACGACATGCGATGGGTCGATCCGGCGATCACCATCGGCATCGCTTTTTATATCCTCTATCTGGCTATTATCGAGATAGGCGAACCTATCCGGACATTGATGCTCGGTAGCCCACCCAGCATCGACAACAACGCTGTCCTCGAGGCTTTGCGGAGTGCGGAAGGTGTCGAGGACGTGCACCATGTTCATTTATGGCAGATGCAAGAGCACGAAGTGGCACTCGATTGTCACATCGTTTTGACGGCAGATGGATGGAGCAAGACAGAAAATGTCAAGGCCACACTCAAAAGCCTTCTGAGAGGTGATTTTGGCATTCGTCATTCTAGCCTGGAGTTCGAGCATGTGGATCGCGCACATAAAAACGCCGCCCTTTATGGCCACGGCAACGTCGCAGAAGCAGAGTAGATTAAGAGTCACCGAAACGCACGTAACTGGGACGGATTTCTTAGTTTCCGCCGAAGTTGGCACGCGGGTCAAAAACGAATTGTGCCGGTTCTTGTGACCTCAGACCCGACTCTCCCGCGTCTCTGTGAGACCCTTGATCCGCCTCTCGACGGCATCCAAATCCGTTCGCCGGGCACGTGTCAAAGCAGATGGCCCCTTCAGACTTCCGGATCGACACACTTCAAACTACGTACATCCCGGTAACAACCTCGCGTAAACAGCGAGGCTGCAAAGCTTTCGGCCAATGACATCCTGAAGCTTTTTCGATCCAGTGTCAGGTCCGTCACGATCTTCTTCAGGCGGGTGTTTTCGTGCTCAAGTGCCTTCAACCGGCGCATCTCTGTAACCGCCGGACGTAATTTGCCCAAAACCGCCGTTTGAATTTTCCCCGGACGTAAGGGTCAGGGCCAATTCCGAACCTCATATATTCGGAATTGGCGCTGACCCGGGACACAGGCCTGATGCTCCGAACAGAAAGCGCCGGGGGCAGGCAGGTGAAGGGACTGAGGGAGATCGTGGTGGCGTCGCCGTGCAGGCGCTCGGGCGCCAGAGAATGGGTCCGGATCAGGGCGTGGATCGGCTCGAGCGCGGCAGCACAGGCCCCGACCTTATCATCCAGGGTCGATAGACTGAGATCTACACCCTGCCAGGCGTAGCGCTCGGCCTAGCGGATGAGCGGTTGGTGCGGTCGGAACTTCTCGAACAGAACCATCGCCGGCAGGTTCGGCTCAGCCCATACCCATGGCGTCGGATGGAATGGGGCGGGTAGCTGATTGATCTTCTCGCGGACGGTCCGGGCCACCTTCCATTGCCGGGGGATGACCTCAAGCGTCTCGGTGATGCCTTCGCCCAATTTCACGATGCGGTCCGACCCGCAGAAGGAGCAGGTGGTAGGCGCTTCGATGACCATGCGCTCGCGCGGTAGATGGTTCAGTGAATGCTTGCGCGTCGGGCGTCGGCGTTCGAGGCCGTCGACGGTCGAGGTCTTCGCCACATTCAGGGCTTCAATCTCGTCTTCGGTGGTGGCCGCCTCGAGCTCTTCGAGCTGCAGCTCCAACTGGTCGATCAGCCGGGCTCGGCGTTCCGAGCTGTGGCCAAATTGCTCTCTCCTGAGTTTGGCGAGTCCAGCTTCAGATGCTTGATCATCGCTTTCGAGGTCGAGACCACGGCCCAGATCTACGCCAGCTCGCTCCCGGCAGCCTCGGCGCGGGGCTCCGAAGCGGCAAGCGCGGCGTACAGCCTGGCGATCTCGGTGGCGGCATCTGGCATGGCTAAAGCGTACCGTGCGAGCAAGTATACTCCCAAAAATATGGGTTTGGAGGCGGCCTATCCGGCTTTTTTCGTGCTCAAACTCACGTTTTCTTGAGTTGAACCTAAAGCAACTAGAGCATGCAAAACTGTCTTATGGAAGCGGCAAAGGAACGCTTAAGAAATGGTACGATTCCTCAATAGAAGAATGGCTTTGCGTTCGATCATGGGAGCTGGATTATCAATTTCGGCCGGCCCCGGCTTGTCTCAGAACAATGCAGAGCCGGATACAGTTAAACGGAATATCTCTTCATTTTCGATAGACGAGTGGCAAGATCACTTCGACAATCTTCAGAACGGAGCGATATTGTGCGATACGGTTTCCAGAGCGCTGCAGTTCTGGTCTGAAGACGAAAGCATTTACAAACTTTATCCAACGAGCGTACCCATGAGCGAAGAGCTCACACGCCGCGGGTATACTCGCGTAGTCTACAAGGATCCTGCGCCCGATTGGCGACCAACACCTTCAATGCTTGAGCGCGACCCAACCTTACCAAAATATGTGGCGCCAGGGCCAGAGAATCCGCTAGGTATCAGGGCGCTGCGTCTTAGTTGGCAATATTATAGAATCCATGGCACCCAAGACACACGAAAAATTGGCAGGAGGTCCTCCAGCGGATGCATTGGTCTTTATAACGAACATATCGTGGAATTGTTTGATTTAGCCAAAGTCGGCACGCAGGTAAAAATAATCTAACTTGCATCTCTGAAATTAACATAAGATACATTATGCGACTTTATACTTTGCGTTGCATAAGTATATTTTCGTATATATGCTGATTGGGACTTGTCGAGGTTCCCAGCATGCACAAACCTTTCCGGAAGATCCTGCCCCCTTTCGCAATCGCCTTAGCATTGACCAGTCTTTGGCTGCCCACCAAAACGCGCGCGCAAACGTATCCAATTGACTGCGCGATCCTCCTTTGTCTTTCCGGTGGCTGGCCGGCGTCGGCGCCTTGTTCTCTGGCACGCGCCGAATTTATCCGACGGATTACACCTTGGCCGGTCGAGCCGCCGCTGCAAATCTGGCGCTGTCCAATGGGTGCATCCCATGAGACCGACCGTCAGTCCAGCGGAGCGGAGCGCGTCATCGACGTCTTGTTCCCTGAGGGCGACTTTCGGCAAAGCCAGTCTTTGCCGGAGCTAGAGCGCAGCTTCGACACAAAATCATCAGACGCTATTCGGCACTCATGCAAAGCACAGACGGACCTTTTGCAGAAGGTTCTGATCCTGCGTCTCACAGCCGATCGCGCGGACATCGATATCAGCGGACCTGAGTTTAATTTTGTGCGCTCCATTCGAGTGTTCGACGTGCGATACGCATCCCAGAGAAAAGTCGGAGAAAACGAGCAATGCAGGCGCGATGCTCTGGTCTATTTGGGTACCTACGGTACGCAGGGTGAGTTTGCTTGGGCAATTTCTAAACCAACTGCCCTACCCGATGCACATGTTGGACTTGAAGGTTGGGGTTCGAATTGCCCAAGCCTTTATAATCGGTCGGTATTTGTCGATTGGCAAGACTATGATGGCAACTACGGCTTCGAGCAGATTAACTACTAGTTGGACGCTCAGACTGGGGCCCGGTGCAAGTACACCAGTCGATCAAATCCGCGCCCGAGTTCCTTTCCTGGCCTCTCTCTCGAACGCGTACAGCCCCGCCGAAACGATGAGCCCGATACCTAATAGCGTAGGCGCATCAACGCGCTCACCAAAGACAATGGCGCCAACCAAGATTGCGAACAGGATGCGGCTGTATCGGAAGGGTGCAACCACTGACGCTTCTCCTAAGCGCATACCATGAACGATGCAGTAGTAACCGATGGCGCCAAACACTACGCCCCCAAGTGTTAAGACTAGATGATATCGGGAAACTGGGACCAAAGCCTCCCCCGTCCCATAGTGCCAAAGTATTCCTGTAGGAATAAGTACAAGGAAGCCTTGAAACGATATCAGGATTGAAGAAAGGCGTTTCTGCACTTTCCGAGTAACCAAATCCCTGCCCGCTACAAACAGCATAGATACAACGGCCCAAAGTGAATTCGGATCGAACTCCGCGAGGCCAGGACGCGTTATGAGCATTACTCCAGCCAATCCGATTAGCACTGCGAACCATCTTCGCCAGCCGACCTGCTCCTGGAGAAACAGAAATGCCCCGAGTACGATCACAAGTGGGACAGCTTGATAAACGGCTGCCACAAGGGTCAGGTCAACCTTTGAAAGGGCCAAGTAAAATGTTGAAGCCGCTCCAGCCTCGCAGAGCGTTCGCGCAAGAGGTACTTTTTCCCAGGCGCCCGGTTCATCAATCCGAATTCCTCTGAACCACATAATGCCGGCAAATAGTGACGCTGTTCCAAGCCCAAACATGCAGAGCAATTGACCAACGGGTATATTGCTCGACAACAACTTAATGAACATGTCCTCAAGCGTGAACGCAGCCATAGACAGGATAACGAACGCAATGCCCTGCCTATTGCTCATGAAATCCACCGAATGAACACCTAATTCTCCACACTAGGTTGAAACTCAGGGTGTTTATCGGGCCAGCAGATGGCCACGATGGCGATGAGTAGTGATGCGCATAAAAAGAGCGTGAAACCTACAAACCGGCCGAGCAAGGCAAAGTTGAAACACAAAACTCCCAAGACGCAAAGCTGTGCGAGCGACGTGTTATGATGTGCTCGCCTACGCTCGCCACTCTCGTTGCCGACCAAGCGTTCTGCTCCAAGGTTTCGCATGTGCGATGCACGCACAGCTGACCGAACTTTCGTTGTGCAAATACCGTACAAAGCCACATGAAAAAGCAGCAGTATCGAACTGGTTAGCGAGGATACCGAAGACTGATCTAGTAGTGCCCAGTCTGCAGAATGCCAATCCAGTGCTCCAGTAAAGTCGTTGATCAGCCAGCCCACGCTGGTTGAGCCGTCAGACTTCAAATAGATCGCGTTGAGTTGGATGGCTGTGGCGGCCAAAATGCCAATGACAGTGCAGCGGAAGATGCCCCTCTGGAGTTTCTCACCAATGAATTCCGAAGAACCGTAGCTAAGTGCCGGATCAGATGCCGTGGTTCTCTTGTGGAAATCGTGGCAGACAGCAAACAATAAAAGAAGTCCTGTAAAATAGAACCAATAGATCAGACCAGAGTATGAGAATGCAAAAAAGGAGGCGACCAGCGCTTCCCAAAACGAAACGACGTCAGGGCGAACCTGGGCGACGAGCACCCAATCGATAAGGCCTGGCATGTCGCTTTGTGTAAGGCCGCGCAGGTAAACGCCGCTCCACTGAACCAAAAACACCAAGCCGAACGACACGAAGGCCACGATCCAAAAAGGCAATCGCAAGCTGATGATTAGTTCGTTCCAGTTGGAAATCTGTTCTTCATCATGTTTGTTGGCTCGGCACTCCCGTTTCCAGAAAGCCACAAGGTTCGCAATGAGCAAGAACGATGAGGGATATAGCAAAAGACATTCCACCGGCCAACTGAGAGACCAGAAAAAACCGACTTGTTTGATTAGGTCAGGTCGCGCGGCGTAGGTTACATCATGGTTGTCGAAGACAAACGACATTAAGCACAAAAGGAAGAAACCGGCCCAGACGACAATCGCGACGCCAAAGCCTTCTGTGTTTGTAAACATTCTTTCTGAAAATTCTGCGAAGCTTCCTCGTCGGCCCTGCGACTGATCGATCTCCCCTAACGTGGAATTGATGCCGTTAGGATCCTCGCTTGTCACCGAGATGTCGTGGCTACTGCGGCGCGCTCTGCGCTTCGAAGCCAGTCGCTTGTTGGCCGTTCTGAGCTCTGTTCTCCATGCTGCAACCGCGTCCGGATCGCCCTTGCCAAAAACGCGGGCCAGACAAGCAATGTTCTCGGAGCTGATCCCCCTATCATTGTCTTGAAACCAATTCTGCACCGTCCGCACATCCACTCCGCGACCTTCTGGATCTGCCTCCAAGATCGCATCCGCCAACATACTTGGTGTCCATTCAAGACTTGTTTCACCTGGTTTCGCTGGAGAAAGACCTGCGCGGGCAGATATTGCCGCCTGAAAAAGCTCCTTGAAATCAAGGGCACTGCCGACCGGCCTCGTCACGAAATTCTCGTCGATGTGAACCATCTCCGGACCTTCGTTTAGGTTTTCGCGAAACAGCTTTCAGTAAAACAGGCTACTGGGGGAAAATTTTAGCTCTCTATTTCAGTAGCTTATCGAGCTCGGATTCGCCTTGATCGTTTATTTCGCGCTTAGGGAGAAACCTATCGCTAGACTCCCTCTTAGCGGGATTTTGAGGGTCCAGCAAGGCATGCAGATCTTGAATAGCCGGGAGAAAATGATGCGCTCGTTTGACAATACGTCACTTGAAGCTGAAGCTGTCTGCCGATTGGTCTGCAGGCTGACAGGACGCACGGTCGGAATCGAATACTTGTGGGATACGGGCGACACGTCAACTTTGTGGTTTTACAGGGCCGGCACGGACATTGAGCGACACCCACTTACCACCAAGAGATCGAACAACGATTGAGCTCAATCTTCGCCTAGATCTCTCAAGAACTTTCCGTACTCCTGACTTACTTCCCGTGCCTCCTCAAATGCACGAGCTCGCTCCAATTCGAGGCAGCGAAAATACCCCTGAATGTCTGCGATATAGGTTTCGAAGTCCCGTTGAATTATGTCGGCGTAGTCGCGCGCTGCTTGCGAATCATTTGGAAGATAAGGGCGAACCGGAGCACTGCAGGTGGCCGCAGTACCTGCTCCAGGACAAAAAGCTACGAAGATAAGCGCTTTCGTCGAAAGTTTGACGTTCAACAGTCGGGTTCTCAAAGCTCTAGTTTCCTTGATACACGTATGGCGGCAGGCCTAGTGTCTGTGTAGGCGAGATACAGCCGTATCTACTGCAATATATCTTGCAGTCAATAATATACTATCGTAACTCTAGGCTTCAAGTAGGAATGCCGGGGGTTGCGCCTTTGTAGAGAGCGTGAGCCGGGCCATGGACTGGGACATAGAAGCACCAAATGTGGTTACGGAGGCACGTTTCCGCGAACTCGTGGAAAGTGGTTACAGCGCTGAACTCCTCTGCCAGGAGTCGGCACACAAGAAGGGCCCCAGCTACTATGGGGTCTGGATCATGCGCGTTGTGTCTGACGAGGGCGTTGAGAAGCTCTTGGTTACAGCTCGCACCCGGACGACCTATAACGACATCAAGATCCGCGAGTTCAAGACGATCACCGGTGTGGTCTCCTTCCTTATCGGCATCGGCTTCTCCCACGCCGATGTGCCACTCGAAAAAGGTCAGCGGACCACGCAAAAACTGGCTGCGACCGACAAGGGCGGCAGCTAGCAGCCTTCTCCTTTTCTGGTATCTCGCGGGTCCCGCCTCTGCCCAGATGGTGCTGGTCATGGAGAGCGATGGGTCTCTGTCCCCGTCGCGTTCCCAAGACAGCTTTGCCCGCAATTACAATGACGGCATCGGTCAGGGGTCAGCATCCGACGATCTGGCAATCTTTGGCGAACGGGACGCTGAGCCAGATGACGTTCAGCTAGCAGCCTTCTCGCGGCCTGCTCTCCTGCCCCGCGCCGATGTTCTCACGGCCATTGAGGTCACCGCCCTTCGCTACGCAGGGCATCCCGGGCTGCGCCGCGCGGAGCTCTCGATCCGAGCTTGGCTGACCCTCTACCGCGCCAATATCGAGGTCGAGAGCGCCTACCGGCAGAATGTGATCTCACATGCGGGTGCCATCGGCCTTGGTCAATTGATGCCCGCAACGGCGCGCGTTCTGAACGTTGACCCGCATGACCCGCTTCAGAATCTCGACGGGTCTGCCCGCTACCTCGCGATGATGCTGGAAACGTTCGGCGATCCTCGGCTCGCGCTCGCAGCCTACAACGCGGGCCCAGACGCGGTTCGCCAGCACGGCGGCATTCCCCCCTACCGAGAAACCCAGAACCACGTGGCCCGTGTCATGGCCGTCGTGGTCCGATTGGAAGGATCAAATTCATGAGACATACATCTAACGGGTTTATTGCCTCGCTTGCGCTCTTCCTGCTCATTGCAGAACCGGCCCTCGCGCAGAGCATCGATCTCTCCCCGATCCAGAGCCTCTTACAAGGTATCGTCGATGCGCTGACCGGGCCGCTCGGCGTTGTTATCGCCACGCTCGCCGTTCTAGGCGTCTTCCTAAGCTGGTTCTTCAACATCATCGATCTGCGCCAGGCGCTCTGGGTGCTTGTCGGGATCGCCGGTGTTGCCGCCGCTCCCACCATCGTTGCCGCGGTCTTTGGCGGTGGCTGAACGGTCACCCCTTTTTCTCGGCCTCGTGCGGCCGCCGAAGCTTCTGGGCCTGCCCATCATGTATGCGATGGTCTGGCTCTTCGGCTCGGTGCTCCTGTTCGTCTGGGTCCAGCATATCGCGATACTGGGCGTGGCCGCTCTGCTCTACCCGGTGCTCTGGAAGGCCGCCGATTGGGATCCGCGTTTTATCGACGTGATGATGACGGCACTGCAGGAGACGCCGCCGACGCGGAACCGCTCCATCCATGGCGGGGACAGCTATGCGCCATAGTGAAGTTCTCGACGAAGCCCTCGATACCCGGACCATGACGCCGGACTGGTATGCCCGCGAAACCCGCCTCGCGCATATGCTTCCTTACGTCAGTCTGGTCGATGACCGAACGGTGCGGACGCGGGTCAACGAGCTCTTCCAGTGCATCCGGCTCGATGGGGTCAACAGCTATACGACGGATGATGCCTATCTCGACAAGGTGACCGCGCTCTTTGCCCGGATCATCGCGCAGCTGGGGCCGGAGTTCAGCTACTATGTCCACAAGGTCTCCAAGGCGATCACGCCGGACCTCGAGCCAGTGCGCGAGGACAGTTTTGCTGGAGAAGTTGACCGCCTCTGGCACGCGAAACTCGAAACCAGCGGCCTGCGCGACAAGACCCTGACCCTCACGGTGATCCATCGCCCGCCTCCGAAAAGCGTCCTGCCATTCCTGAACCGCAGCGCGCCGGATCGCCTCAAGGAAGCAACCGAGAAGCGCCTGCGCCGTCTGGGCGAGGCCGTGAGTGTCTTCCTGGCAGGCCTGACGGAGCTGAATCCGCGCGTGCTAACCGCCAAAAGCGGCGAACTCATCGGCTTTCTGGGAGCCCTCAACACCGGCCAGGAACTGCCGCTTTATCCGGCGAACACCTTCGGCTTCCTGTCCTTCAACGTCGCCAATACCCGCGTGACGTTTCAAGGAGATCATTTCGAGCTTTCCGAAGGCGTCGTGGGGCATCGTTACGGCAAGAGTTTCACCATCGGGGAATATTCCGAGACCACCTCCTGCACCATGTTTGACATGCTGAACCTGCCGGTAGACATGATCGTCACCCATTCCTTCACACCGATCAATTCGAACCTCATGGCGGGTCGCATCAAGCGGCAAAAAAGGCAGATGCTGGCCAGCCAGGACGCCGCCCTCTCGCTGATGGAAGCGCTTGATATCGCCGCCGATGATCTGGAGGCCAAGCGGCAGAGCTTCGGCGAGCACCACATGGTCGTGACAATCTTCTGCGATACGCTCGACAAGCTACAAACCCTCAGCGCCGAGATCGTCAACGCGGCCGCCGCCGAGGGCGTGAAGATGATCGGGGAGCGCGTCGCCGCCAAGGCGCATTACCTGAGCCAGCATCCCGGCAACCAGACCAAGCGCGTGCGTGCCAGTGCCATCACCAACCGCAACTTCGCGGATTTCGCGGCGTTTCACCGGACGCAGCTCGGCAAACCAGCGGAGAAGACCCCCTGGGGCAAGGTCATCACCTATCTGCCCACTCCTGAGCAGAGCGCCTATCGATTTTCCTATCACGAGCAAGGCAGCCCCGAGAAAGAGCCGACCAGCGGGCATACACTGATCATGGGGCGACCCGGTTCGGGCAAATCGGTGCTTTCGGCATTCCTCATGACACAGGCCCGTCGAGCAGGGGCGCGGATCTTCGTCTTCGATTATCGTCTTGGTATGGAGATGGCGGTCCGCGCCAATGGCGGGCGCTATGCGTCTTTGAAAGCCGGCCAACCCACCGGTCTCAATCCGCTCTGGACCGAGACCGATGCGCGTGGCACGGCATGGCTCTCGGACTGGCTCGCCACCTTGCTCCATCGCGCCGACAAGCCGCTCACGCCTGCGCAGACCAACCGCATCCAGGAAGTCGTGCGCCAGAACGCGCAGGCCACGAACCCGGCCCTTAGGAACTGGCGGGATTTCGCATCGCTGTTCGTCTCCACCGACGATGGCGGCGATCTGTACCAGCGATTGCTCGAATGGACCGAAGAGGGCCGCTACGGCTGGATCTTCGGACAGACGCTGGAGGACACGTTTTCGCTGGAAGGCGATGTGGTGGGCTTCGATCTCACCGGCATTCTCGACAGCGAGGCCGAGAAGGAGCGCATGGCCGTCCTCTCCTATCTCTTCCGCCGGGTGGAGCGCGAGATCGAGGACCGTCGCCCCACTATCATCGTGATCGACGAGGCCTGGAAGGCCCTCGATAACGCGTATTTCGCCGAACGGCTGTCGAACTGGCTGGTCACCGCGCGCAAGCAGAACACCGTCGCGGTGATGATGACCCAATACGCCAGTCAGCTCGAGCGCACGCGCACCGGCAAGACCATCGTCGAGGCCGTGCCGACGCAAATCTTGCTCCCAAACATCAGGGCGCACGCCGCCGATTACGCGATGCTGAACCTCTATGAGAAGGAACTCGACGTGCTTCTCAACACCGGCAGCGACAGCCGCCTCGCGCTCATCCGCGATGATCAGGGCTCCATTGTCGTCGATGCCGATCTGAGCGCCCTCGGGCCCAATCTCACCATCCTCGGCGGCATGGAAAAAGGCGAGGCGCTCGTCGGCGCCGATTACCGCGACCGTCCTGACTTCTGGAGGCTTTCATGACACGCATTTTGTTGCTGCTCGCTGCGCTTGGCGCTCTCGCCTCCTGCGCCCAATACCAAGAACCGCAGGCCAATTGCTTCACCTTCCTGGCCTCGACGGCCCCCGTCGCGCCTGATTGCACCTTCACGCCGCTTGGCGCGCCGGAGGGCGACTTTGACGTCTAGCCTGCCTCATATCCTGGCGCTTTGCCTGCTGCCCGGTCTTGCCCTTGCCCAAGGCGTGCCGACCAATGACAGCGGGCTGACCGCGCGCGATATCATTGAGACCGGCGATCGCGGGGCCGACCTCGCCATCCAGTCCGACAAGCTGTCCGTGCGCGAACTCATCGCCGAGATCGAACGCGAGCAGCTGGATACCCTGCAGCGCATCCTCGATGCCCAGACCAGCTTTGGTGGTCAGGGCCTGCCGGCTATGGTCTCGGGGCTGGAGAACGGCAGCGGTGATCCCGCACGTTCTGTCGAAGCCGTCTATGGAAATGCCGAGATCGATCCCAATCCCGGCGGCGCGCAGATGTTCGGGGATGCCGCCGAGAATATCGAGCAGCTCATCATCCGCGTGGCCCAGGAGACCGGCGGATTTGCAGGCGTGGGGCGCGCGGGTCTATCGCCGGTCCAATGGCGCGCCCTGCTGCAGGCGTTGATCTGGCAGGAAAGCCGCTTCACCATCGGTGCCCGCTCGCCGGTCGGCGCCTTCGGCCTCACCCAGATCATGCCCGGCACCGCGAGCGATCTCGGCATCAACCCGGAATACTATGACAGCCCCTACCTGCAGGTGCATGGCGGCGCGCGGTACCTCGCAACGCAACTGAACACCTTCGACGGAAACATCATCAACGCGCTCGCGGCCTACAACGCCGGACCCGGCCGGGTGTTCGAATATGGTGGGGTGCCGCCTTTCACTGAGACCCAGCACTACGTCCAGGTCATCCCCGAACGCTACAATCTCTATCTGAGCCGCATCGGTGGGATCGAAGCGCTTGGCACGATCGACCCCGCACTTCTCGCCAATGCGAACCTCTCGATCACCGGGCATGGGGCCGCCTTTTATGGCAGCAACTCGCCCGCCGCGATCCGCCAAGCCGCCCTACGCATCCAAGAAATCGTCGAGCGGATTTCCGAAACCGAAGACGTTCAGGAAAGCATCGCGCTCAATACCTATGCCCGCGCCGAACTCGTACGTCTCGTTGCCGCCCGCATCAGACTTCAGGCAGCACGGACCCGAGTCCTTTCCGCCGAAGAGCTGGCGCAGGCCAGCGCCCACATGGCCGAAGGCGCCTTCATGGAATTCACGATCAGGGAGATTGACTGATGGGACGGATTTTTCTGAGAACGGCCTTGGCCACGACGCTTGGGATTGGCCTGCATCTCGGCACACCGTCCCCTGCCCTCGCGCAAGGCGTGCCCGTCGTCGACACCCAGAACATCGCGCAAAACATCCAGCAGCTGCGGCAGATGATCGAGGACGAGATCCTGCAAAACGAGCAGCTGACTCAGCTCCGTGAACACCTTGCAACGCTCACGGACCAACTTGGCGAATTGCAACGAACCTACGAGGCCCTGACGCGCCTCGCCGAACTGCCGGAAATCATCCGCACCGAGATGGAAGACGAGCTGAACGGTCTGCTCGACCAAGAGTTCGGCGACATCCTTGCGACGATTGAGGCCATCAAGACGGGGGATTTCTCGGGCCTGTCCGGCTCCGGCGCGGGAGAAATCGAAACCCAGATGGACCGGGTACTGGCCGATCTCGGCTTTGACGACGACACCCTCTCGGAAATGGCGACCAGCGGCAATCCCGGTGCCAATCGCGTGGCGACGCAAGCCACGACCGGCGCGCTCGTCGCGGCCGCCGCCCAGAACAGCTACGAAGACGCAGGCCAATCATTGGAACGGGTCGACCGGCTGGTCGCGCTGATCGATGACATGGACGAACTCAAGGAAAGCGTCGATCTCAACACGCGCGTGACGGCGGAACTTGCCATCGCACTGGTCGCCATGTGGCAGCTCGAAGCCGTGCAAACCGTGGGCGACGGCACCGGCGGCGTGATCGATGCGGCCACCATCGCCGAGGAGCAGCGCTTCATGGATTTTACCCTACCCGACCTGCGGGCTGATTAGGGCGTTTCGAAATTGACCCAGAATATCAAATATCGGTTTTCGCGTTCGAACGAAGCGAGAGGCAGCGAAGAACCGATTCAATCTATTTCGAAACGCCGAGCCGAGGTGTGACACGTGGCGAGTGAACAGGAAATCATCGAAGAAGAGCTGGTCTATGGCGCGCTACGCCGTGAACGGCTCTGGCAGCGCCTTGGGCTCATCGGCCTCATCTTCGGCATCCTCGGATGCCTGAGCGCGGCGGCCGTCGCGATCCTCGATGTCGATCCTCCCCCGGTCGTTGTGCCCTATGATCCTGAGACGGGCTTTGCCCTGCCCGAAGCCTCGGTGGAAGCGACGTCTGTCACCGCCAACCAGGCGATCATCGAGGCGGAGGTGTTCCGCTACGTGACCGACCGTGAGGTCTACAACCAGCTCGACAACGATCTGCGCATCCGAAGCGTTTTGCGCCGCTCAGATGGCGCTGCCGAGAGCGGGTTACGCCAGATCTGGAACAGCGCCAATGAGAACTACCCACCGACGGTCTATGGCCCCAATGCCCGGCTCGATGTGGAAATCCTTAGTATCAATCGCATCGGTTTGAGCCGCGCCACGGTCCGCCTGCGCAAACGCCTCACATCCATCAATGGCGTCCAGACCGGTCTTTTCACAGCCACCCTTCTTTTCGAGTTCCGCCCCGAGACTCGCCGCTCCATCGATGAGGTCTGGACCAATCCCTTCGGCTTCACCGTGCTCGAATATTCTATCCGCTCCGACAAATTGGAGAATTGACCGTGTTTCGCTTCAGCCTGTTCGCTTTCTGGATGGCCCTCCTGCCGGACCTCGCCTTCGCCGAAGCCATCCCGCGCGGCGGGCCCAATGACAACCGGGTGCGCTTGGCCACCTACCAGGAAGCCCAGGTTTACCGTCTGAGCGTTTCACTCACCCATGTCACCACGGTCGAGTTCGGCGAAGGCGAGAGCATCCGCTCGATCATCGCAGGCGACACGGAGGGCTTCGAGATTGACGGCGTCCCCGGCGGCCAGGCCTTCGCGATCAAGCCCATCGCGCGCGGTGTCCATACCAACGTGACCGTCTACACGAACAGGCGTAGCTATTATTTCAACGTCCAGGAAACCCGCAGCCCGACCTTCTACGTGGTGCAGTTCCGCTATCCAGACGACCACACGCGCAAGGGCCGCGCCGTCGCGGCACAAGCGCCGAACTACAACTACGGTGCCAGCGCGCGCACCGAGTTCACGCCGACCCGCGTCTGGGATGACGGGACCTTCACGTATTTTGAGTTCCCGCGGAACGCGCCGGTGCCCGCGATCTTCCGCTACGCAAAGGGCCGCGAGCGCACGGTGAACACGCAGGCCACCGAGGACGGCGTGATCCGGGTGTCCGGCGTGAACAGGCAATGGGTTCTGCGGGTCGGGGAAGAGGTGGTCTGTATCGAGGCCACACCGCTAGCGGGGGCAGGCTCATGAGCGACGCTGGAAACACGGATCTCGAAAAGCGCCTCGCCGCCCTTGAACGAGGCAAAGGAACAGGTCGACTCGCTGCCCCGCGGCGCTCTCCGCTGCTCGCACTGCTCGTCGTCCTCGTGATCGGAGCGGGCGGGGCATTGCTCTATCTGATGTCCCAACCAGAGGAAGAGGAAGCCCTGCCCACGGCCACGCCGGACGTGTTCCAAAACGAGGGCGACGGGTTCGGGACGATTGAAACCCTCCCTCCGCCTGATCCTGAGGTGGTGCTGGTCGCACCGGATCCGGTGGAACCCAACGCCGAGCTTCTGGCGCAGCTTGCCGCCCTTCAGGCCCAGATCGAGGAATTGCGCAACGCGCCAGAACCAGTGGTCGAAGAAGACACGACTGCCGCCGAAGCCATCGATGCGCTGACCGCCCAGATTGCCGCCCTGCAGTCCGCCTCGGAAGCCGCGCAACAGCAGTTTCGCGACGAGCTCACAGCGCGCGATCGCGAGCTGGAGCAACTCCGCATGGATCTCGAGCTGGCCCAGCTCGAAGCCAACCGCCCCCTTCCGGCACCCGTCGGTCCCACCGAGGACGAGTTGCGGGCGCGGGAAGAAGAACGCATGCTCCTCGAGGAGGAAGCAAGACGGCTTGCGGACCTCGAGCGCCGCGCAGCCGAGGAACGCGCATTTCAGCAAAGCCGCATCACCTCGCCCACCATCGCCTTTGGCGGTACTTCGGGCGCTAATGAGACGGCTCTGTCCGAACGCACTTTCGGAGAGGTGACGGATTTCGTGCTGAACGGCGCGCTGCCCACGTCGGTCACGCAGGCCGAGGTTATCGCCAATCCGTCGAACACCATTGTCCAGGGCACGATGATCCAGGCCGTCATGGAAACCGCTCTCGACAGCTCTCTGCCCGGCCAGACCCGCGCCGTGGTCTCCGAAGACGTCTTCAGCTTCGACGGTTCCCGGCTCCTGATCCCACGCGGCTCCCGTCTTATCGGGCGCTATCGATCCGGCGTTGATATCGCACAACGTCGGGTCACGATCGCCTGGGATCGGATCGTCCTGCCCGACAACCAGACCGTCCAGATCAGTTCCTTCGGAGGAGACGAACTTGGCCGCTCCGGTGTGACCGGCTTTGTCGATACCAGATTTGACGAGCGTTTTGGCTCTGCCGCGCTGATCTCTCTGATATCCGCCGCGCCGAACGCCGCCGCCTCCAATGTCGAAGGCGAGACTGCCGCCGACGTTCTCGAAGACTTGGGCGATGATCTCGCCGATGCCACCGACAGCGTCATTGGCGACTACCTTTCGATCGGACCCGTCATCTATGTCGACCAGGGGGCCCGCGTGACGGTGATGGTCGACCGCGATCTGGAGTTATTCTGAGCCCATGTCGCTGAGCTATCTCCAGACCTCGCTCGACCGGATCGACGCCGCCGCACGTGATGATGTCATCGAGATCTGCATCAATCCCGACGGCAGCTGCTGGGGAGAGTTCCAGGGGGATCATTTCATGCGGCAGTTGGACCAGGCGTTGACCGCGACAGAAGTGAAGGATCTCGGCAACCAGATCGCCTCCTCCGCCAATACCACGATGAGCAAGGACAGGCCCATCGTCTCGGTCTCGATCACCTACAAGGGCCGGCCGATCCGGGCACAGGTCATCACCCCGCCTGCCGTGCTGTCGGCGATGTCGATCAGCCTTCGGTTCTTCTCGAGCCTGCCACTCGACGGGATCGCGCTTGATTTCCTCTATGGAAAGGAACGAAAGCTTGAAGAACTCCGCCTAGAGAAAACCCGGGAACTGCGCGGGGTCGTCGCGTCTGGCGTCATCGACGATGCACTCGCGTTCTGCGTCGACAACAAGCTCAACATGATCGTCTCTGGTGGCACCTCCACCGGCAAGACCGTTGCCGCGCGGAAGATCCTCTCTCATGTGCCTACTGAGGAACGCATCGTCACCATCGAGGAAGCCGCCGAACTTCTGCCGACCCAGCCCAATGCCGTGACCCTCATCGCCAATCGCGATGTGGAATTCCAGACAGCCGATGTTCTGCTAACTGCCACGCTACGCATGCGCCCCGACCGGATCATTCTGGGCGAGGTGCGCGGAAAGGAAGCCATGACCTTCCTCGAGGCGATCAACACCGGTCATGGCGGATCCATGACCACGCTGCACGCCGAAACCCCGCAACTCGCCGTGCAGAGGCTCGCGATCGCGGCACTCAAGACCGAGATCCCAATGACCTATGCCGACATGATCCAATATATCGAGAATTCCATCGACGTGATCATCCAGGCCGGTCGCCATGACGGCAGGCGCGGCATCACAGAATTCTACCTCCCCGGCGCAACCGAGACTGGAGCTTCCCAATGAAGACCTTTGAATATGACATCCTGTTCTTCCAGGTGAAGAAGCAAAAGGACTACGACGCGATGCGAAGCGCCTTGAATGAGCGCGGCGCAGAGGGGTGGGAAGTCATTACAGCTGAAGCAGGTGATTACGGCTACACCACGTTCGTGAAGCGAGAATCTTTGGCGACGAAGGCGGCTTCAGAATGATGCGGGTCGTTGCGACGGCAGGCCTGCTCGTCGTTCTCTGCGCAACCGCTGGCGTCTCTGAACGGAACCTGATCCCAACGCTCGAAAACCAACCGGATGTCTGCCCTAATCAACCTCCAGAGCCAGAGTGGATGCAAAACATAGATGTGCGCGAGTCCCATAAACGGCTCCTGATCCAACAGATTTATCGGGCACAGAGCATGCAACGCATCGTTGAAGCCCAGAGCTGCGAATGTCCCACGCGGTATCCGTCTTGGGAGGCCGCTGAAGGCGTCTTCGGCGAGCAATTCGCCGCATCTGAATACTGGGACATCGTGGAAGCGACGTCAGAATTTCGACGCCAGGCAAATGAGCTTCGGCGTGAAGCCATGCCAATCTGCAAAGCCGCCGGAAACTGGTAGGATTCCATGAGCGTCGTCACCTACTTCGTGGAAACGGCTGAAGGCTATCTCAATACCGCTGCCGAGACGCAATTCGGCGCAGTCGCCGCAACAGTCGGAACGATGCTCGTCCTCGGCACCACACTCGTCGTCATTCTGGTTTTCATCAACACGATCTACCAGTATCGCGCCATGGACGGTCGCACCGCCTTTTGGCTCGCCGTGAAGATCGGGCTGATAGGCGCATTTGCAACCAACTGGGTACAGTTCAACATCCTTGCTGCGGCGATCCTGAACGGGATCGACAGCACTGCCGGGTCGCTTGTGGCCTCGGTCGGCGGCGGATCACCCGGACCGTCTGGCACCTTCGCAGAGGAGTTCGATGACCTGATCGCGGCGCTCGGGGACTATTTGAATGCCGCGGGGTCTGAACTGAACTGGATGGCCGGTGCCCTGTTGGACACCCTTGGGGTTTTGCTGCTCTCAATCCTCGGTGGCTTGGCTGCGTTCATCGTCGTTGCGTCCAGGCTCATGATCGCTCTGCTGATCGGGATTGCACCGATCATGATCTTCCTGACCCTCTTTGAAGTGACCAAGGATTATTTCGCACGCTGGCTTTCGGCGCTGATTTCCTTCGCGATGTACCCTATCGTCGTGGCTGGCGTGTTCGCGACGATCACGGGGGTCTCGCGTGCGCTTCTTGCTGAGTTGGGCGACCCGGAAGGCGCCTCCAACATCGGCGCGCTCATCCCCTTCTTCATGATGGTGCTGATGGCAAAGGGATTTATCATAGCAACGCCATTCCTGGTGCGGGCGATTTCTGGAAACATCATGATGCCAGCGCTCTCAGCCGGCTTCGGCGGCAGCTATGCCTTTGCCCGAGGGCTCGCAGGAAGCCAGCAAGTCTACAACCGATACGCCATCGGAGGTGCGACTGGCGCGGAGTACGCAGCTCTGCGTGCGCGCCAATTCTTTGGTGTGCAAGCGTTGCCAAGCCGACCCAATACTGCGGGTGGGCCAACCGCAGCTCCTTCCGGTGACGCAACCGGCACAGGAGCCCGAATGCTGGCGCAGCTTTCAAGGTTGGGTCGCCTCGGCAGGCGGTGACGGCCCATTCCTGCCGTTCACCAACGGGTCAAGATGCTGCATTCGCAGTCCGCATTGCTGCCATTCGGCGTAAAAGCGAAATCATGTCGGCAGCGAACTGATGGTACGTTTCGGTCTGATCAAGAAAGTCAACTACCTCGCCAATACGTTGCTTCGCTGAGCGCACGCACGTTAGAATATGCTAAGGTTGGGAGTCTGGCAGCATGAACCAGCAAGAACGCAAGCTCATTAGCTTGGTATTGAACGAGATGGCGTTCGAAGGGGCAATCAAGCACTTTCACGAGACCTCACCCGACCTTCCACGAGATCTCTTTGACGAGTTAAAGTCGATCGGGGTTCCTGGCCGCTACGACGGCAACATCGAAGACTACCGCTACGTGGACATCGAGTTCGACCAAGAGAAGTCGGTATTCGAGAATTGCTACAGACAGCTTAGAACGATCAGGAACAATATCGTCCACGCCAACCAAGCCTTTCGGCCAGATCCACCTGAGCGCCTGAATGAACTACTAGAATGGGCTCAAGGGTTCATTGATAGTGTTTATCACACCAATTCCCCGTTGGCGGAACGTGCGAAAGAAATCAAAGCGATACTGAGGATCGAGAACTTCTGACAGCAGCAATCTGCTACAACTATCACGCTCTACGAGGCTTACGGAAGGGAGGTTTCCTCCAGGTCAACCTCGCAACAGCGGATGTCCGTGTTCCGTGCTTTTCTTGTCCGTCAGGTTCTCGATTCAACCAACGGAACAACTTGCGTTGTCAGTTCCGACAACGTTTCAGAAGCGGCAAGCACTAAGTCGGCGGCTTCGCGCAACGTTATCGCCACGTCGGCCTCGACTGTGTGTCGCAAAGCGCGCTCCACGACCTTTGGGTCGTCTCCGCGTGCTACCGCACGCACGAAGGCAATTTGATCGGCAGCCTCCAAATGAATGTGGATAAGATCTGTTCCGAAGAACTTGCGCATCTCGTTCAGGATCGAAGTATGTCTCAAGCCTTCAACAACAAAGGAGTTTGCTTTGTCAACATCGTGATAATTGAGTGTCGCCAATAGGAACGCACTTGGGTCGTTATCGACCTGTCTTTCGCCCTCGTCTTGAAGTGATTTTCTGTCACTCTCGTCTCCGCCAGACTGTCGAACCAAATGCCTGACGTAGCCGCCAAAGCTTATTCGGGGAAAACCAAACTCGTCACTGATTGCTTTTGCCAGTGAACTTTTGCCACTGCCTATCTGCCCGGAAAAAGCGAGGACTACCTTGCCAGTCAAAAAGCAAACTCCAACTGGTCGTCATCCAGCGCGACCCATCCTCGTCTGTCAGTTTTCGCAAATTCGATCGGTGCAAACTCTGTGGTTTGCTCAACGTGAATAACGGAAGCAAACCTAGCGTACTGCTTTGATCGCCAGAAATCATCTCCAGCCAAGATCCTAGTGCCATAGTCGGCCCTAATTGCATCCAACGAGTGATGCGCAGTAGCAAAATACTCAGCATCGGAGACTCTTGTTACTGCAGTGATCGGCCCAGAGTTTTCTTTCACAAGAACGAGGTCACCCGAGGATACATGGCCGTAGGGAGCGCACCTCACCGAGGACAAGCGCGTATCTACTGTTTTCTGTCCAGCTTTGAGGAACGACAAAAATGGTTCTGAAAAGATCGCCACGTGCAACTTACTGTCCAAACGGCTGCAAAGGATCTCTGCGAGGAGCGGACCCCAAAAGTTGTGCGAACGCAACCTCGCGCTGAGTTCGTGAAGCAATTCTTCGCGCCGCGCCACTGTTCCCACCAAAGTGCTCCTTCTCTTCCTGCAGCTCTTTAGCGGAGAGCTTCTGAAGGTGGAACTTCAACGTAGCGTATCGTTGGAAATTTCTGTGGTAATAGGGTCGACATGGATCGCGATGGTAAAATTCTGGAAGCGCCAACAAGTCTCCTTCGAGTGCAGCAACTAACTCATTTGGCCTGTTGCACCGAAAGATGCGGTTGCCAGACGTCCAAACGTTTGCCCGCGTCCTCCGTCCGTCGCGCCTGCTCACTGTAGGCAATACGTCACCTGCAACGATGCTATTTAGTGTGACATCGCCTCCATGCTCATCTGGTTGAGACACGTCGATAAATAGACGCATCCGACCGACGGAGAGTTCGTGCCACGGGCGAGGCCTTGTTCGAGCCTTCAAAGGCAGGCTGCTCCCAACACCGGCTTTTCGGAACTCGAGCAAGTCGGCCGTCCTCCAATCTCCGGGTACCGCTAAGCCAGCGGCCTTAAGAGCATTGGCTTCAAAGAAAGGGGTCTGATACCTCGCGAATGCTGGAACTTGATTTGCCAGAACCAGACCGCACTGTTCAGCAATGGAAATCAGATTGGCGCGATGATCGATCGCCGATCTTCTCGAACCGAATGGGGCAGCGACCACGAACACGGTACCGTTGTGCTGGCAAGCAGAAGCCGCCAGCGGAATCATCTCGTGAAGACAATCATCATACCAAGGAGGATCTAGAACTACACTCGCATAGGACGCCGAAGAAGCCCGGCTCGAACCGAAATGTGTTGAGAGCGAGCTAGCCCTTCTTCGTGCATGTTCGCTTACAGCCGTTGAAATCTCGTTGGCTTCTCCCAAGAAGTCGGCGTGTTGACCCAAACCTAGCTTGATTGCGGCCAAGGCGACTGTCGGGACGCCAAGGCAAAGCGTCCTTCCAAAACGTCGTGCACTGGGAATCACAGCTCGAGAAGCGAGTGCTTCAGAAGTCTCCTGGTTGAATCTCCATTCGAAATCCAACGGATGCGGCGGTGGAAGTTCGGCATAAGTTGAAGTGGGGCTTGATGCGACACGTGCTTGGAGAGCTAGCTTTCGGCCCATCTCGACTGAAATGCGCCCACTTTTGACTAGACGACGAATTCCCGCCATTGCGGCAGTGGGGTACACTCCGGGGAGTTCTGCAAGCAGACTTGAGAAGCTAGTGACGCCCGCCGATAGCGACTTTAGAAGCCAGAACTCTACCCTGCTTTCGAACGACCAGAGATCGATCGGCGCGTGTTTCATACCTGAGACCTCCGCAAGCTCACGTCCGTGATTGGCCGTTGACGATCTTCGAGTGAGAACCTTTTTTCGATTTCCACGTTCCAGTGCTGGATTGCCACTTCTTGTATAGCAAGGCTGGCATCAAACTCGTCATTCATTCTCGGCTCCACTGGACCGTAGACGCCAATCTGCAGTGGGATTATGCGAAGGGGGAGGAATTCATGAATGGTCTGCAAACGGTCGAAGAAGGCGCTCATCCGAGAATCGATGTTGTCAGACGTTGGGTCGGTAAGCGTGATGTAGCCATAGACGTCGAGATCGAGGTCCAGCAGCCTATCCATTACTTGTAACTGGAACTCAAAGCCGCTTGGCTCTGCATTTGTGTTAAACGCAAATGACCTTTCATCGATACCTTTGAAGCAGCAAACCCGACCGTAATTCTTGTAAGACTGCATTCGCTCCAGCTGCGACTTCGACAGCTTAGTCATAAGCCAGTCAGTGCTGAGATTGTCGTCCGACCATAGAAACGTCTGATGATCGAGTCCTCTGGCCTCCAGCTCTTCCATCATCCAAACTGGCCATTCTGGGACCAAATCCGGCGACCCACCTGATAGATCGATGACTCTCGGACACCCATCTGCCTCATTCTCGAAGAGGTCTACTAGCTCCGATATCGTGAACCACTTCGACTTTTTTGGGTTGGCGCTCAGTAGTGGATAAGGAACGAAACAGTACCAGCATCGCCAAGGGCAAGCCGCGTTTTGATAGACTTGTGCTTCCATGGCAGTCTGGCCGTCCGGGAGCCCTAGAGCCTTCGCCGCCGGCAGGATTGGCAGTGGGTTGGACGGCCAGCTCGGAGCCGTTGAGGTTTTGAAGTGACGAACTCGACCGAAGCCTTCACAATTCGTCGGAACGCTTAGGTCAGCTTCTTGGTCGGAGCCGCTTAGCTTGGAAAGCAGCACACGCCGTTCAGATGCGCTGACCGATTTATTGCGCAGATGCTCTGCCTGTTGCTCCGTATTGATAACGCCTCTGAGCATCTCTCGACCCCCTACCCCATAATCTTTGACCGGATCGGGGGAACACGCTGTGGCCCGTCTTCAACGTCGTCCAGGCGCTCTCGAAGATACATCTCAATTAGGTCCGCGCAGTAGTCTACCTCCTCATCAGTCAAATCGTGGCCTTTGGAGATGTCATGCCAGTAGTTGAGGCAGGTTCGGCAGCATGTGGCGGTTGCGTGCTGTGCATAGAAGATTGGATTGTCTTCGAACGGTGTTTGCCGCCCATCACGCGGGTTCCCTGCCTTCGCCACGTACTTTCTGATCCTACTTTCGACTGCTTCTCGAAGCTTCAACCAACCCTTTCGCTTGGCGTAGTTCTTTGCACGCTGATCAATCTCAACGTGAAAGAAATGATGCCTAATTTTTTCATTTCGAAGCGCCTCGAAAGTGAATTCAGCATCTTCGATTGATCTTTTATGCAGCCGCGGCCAGTCGATAAGCTTGGCACCGCAAGACCGACAACTTCCACGCTCCTTACGCCCCATCTGTCGCGTCGTCTTGAAACAGTGAAGACCGTTATCGCAATCGCTATCCGTGCAGCTAATCTTGAGTGGTTTGAGTTCGACCAAGGGTTTCATCAATAATTCCTCTCAAGAGCTCGTTGCAAAATTGAACCATCGACGTCGTCTAGGCCATCAAAGGAAAACCGTTCGCAAAACACATCCCTCGCGACCATCCAAGGATCCCCGCCACCTCGCTGGAGGTTCGCCGCAGCTCCCCACCAGTTGATCCCTTGCATCTGAAGGCGAAATGCTAGGTAATTTGCGAGCAATCCAACGTCCACGCCCCTCTCCTCGGCCAAGCGCGCAACAACGGACTTGACCCTTTTGATGTCGCCGCGGCTTCTATCCACGACAATTGCCGTGAGCTCTTCCGCCTGGCCCGAGAGACCAACCTCGCCAGCGAATTGACTTGCTCTTACCTCTTCATCGGAGCTACGGCGCTCCTCGGAAGTTTCGGCAGCCTCCAAAATCACGAAGTCAGTTTCTTCGGGTCGTTGAGATGCGTGGTAAAGCTCATGCAGTAAGTCGAATATCCATCGACTTACATGTGGAGTCTTTTGTTTCATTACAATGACATTTCTGCCTGATATTCTCCAACATGCTCCGTGAAATTGCCCCCCGTCTCGCAATGGCACCACTGGGATACCCAAATCCCAAGAGAAGTTTAGCAAGTCTCGGAAACCAAACTCTTCATAGTTTTCGTGGAACAGTCTCAGAAATTCTTCCGGCTCATCAGGTACCGCTGGGCCTTCAATTACCGGCGTCGCATTCAACACAAGTCGGGCCAGATAATTGGCATATGTCGCATAAAGAGCTGTTTGATCAGCGTCTCGCTTTGCTGGCATTTTGAACCTTGCTTGCGCTCCAGCTATTGCTGGCACACTCAAGGGATGCGCCGAGAAAAGCTGGTCTTTGGCCCAACCATAGACTCTCGAAACCGCTTCTATCGAGCGGTCAACAACTGTTGGTGCCTCTTGCGGCGACCCATCGGAAAGAGCGCTAAACCTGCTTTCATCCGCTGAGCTCAGAAGTTTAGATCTTAGGAAAGCTGCGTCCAAGCCTACCTGAGATAGCTTCTGCAAAACTCCTTCGAAACCATCAGGTTGGTACGGGACCAGTATTTCGTTTCTAAGTTCAATATTGAGTGCTTCTGTTACTTGAATAATTCTGGCTAGACTTGCACTCGAGTACTTATCCGATTCATAGCGTTGGATCTGCTGAGGTTTGAGTCCCATCCTCTCCGCGAGTTCACGCTGAGAAAGTCCGGAAGCAATCCTTGCTGCAATCAAGCCCTCGGCTAGGTCTTCAATCCGCTCCACCGTAATAACGGGAGCTTGCATTGACTGCAGCTCCTCATATGCTCGGATTTCTTCTTCAAGGTCGACCAGTTGGCTATTCAAGCCACTAAGCTCGGCCTCAATAAAGGTCGGGTGTATGCCGGCCTTCTCTCTCTCTGCGACATCAAAGCCATCAATCGCAGCCTTAAACTTCTCGGCATTTGCTCGAGTAATTTTGTATTGGCGCTCATTGGTGATCATTTGATGCTCCCTAGGTCTAGAGACAGTATTCCTTTGGCGTTTCCACTTCTGTCGGATTGAAAAAAGTCACGAAAAAGTACACCGGGTGCGGCGACCGCGCTCTCTAGGAACAACTCTCCGCCGTACTTAGCTTTCATTGCCGCGCGTCCGGATGGCGAAAAATCGAGCAGCACCGGATCTACAAGGTAAGGGTTCATGCCAACTGGGCTCCAAGCGCCATCATAGTCGTTTGGTAGGTCCTTCTCAGACACGAAACTTCCATCCAAAAGCAACAACGTGCAGCCTGCTCCCCCGAGGTTAAGGGCGGCACTCTTGAGGCCGCCAACCAAGCGCGTTCGGTGCTGATTGACCGAACATAGAGCGACCAGTTCATCCCAGGTCACAATATGGACGCCGGGAGCAAGGTAGCCTGTGGACGAATCGTACACTAAAGTCATGACGCAACAAATATGTTGTGTTGAAATCTCGGTCAAGCGAAATCAGAACAATTTGCGAACACTGAATCAGTGATGGGCCTATGCAGGTCCATACAACGGTAGCGCCGTTGCTGAATGTCAGCTATCGCTGGTCTTGCCAGGCGCAAACGCTCACGCAGCGAAGGTCAGCTTCGCTAATTGGGTGTCTGGGTCAAGCTCGTTTCCTTTCGTTTTTCCGCTTTGGATCGCTTATCCGGGTCACGCTTCTCTTCGCAGTCTGGTTTGACGTTCGAAAGGCGCCGCTGCATGCATGTGTCCGATTGGTTGTGGAGAGCCCTGCTTCCCGGCGCGCTTCACATTGCGCAGCAGACATTTTCGTCTTCATCCACAGACCTCGTCCGGATTGGACGATCCCGTCAGGTTAGGTGTTCGGCTATTCAGGTCATGCCGTTCCTCCCACCTGTTCCTGACGGAATTCCGTGCCATCAACCCACATCCGGTGAAGAAGCACAGCGAGCTTACGTGCGACAGCAAAAACAGCGCGCCGTCGCCCCTTTGTGCGCATCAATCGCATTCCCCATGACTTGATCTGAGATTTAGCCATCGTACGCATAAGCAGAGCATTTGCGGCGGCGTAGAGAGTGGCTCGTACATCTTGATCGCCCGCTTTTGAGATGCGGCCTGGATTATCGTGCTCGCCCGACTGGTATCGCCTTGGCGCGAGGCCAAAGTGCGCAGCCACCGTGCAAGAACGTTTGAAACGGTTTGGGTCATCGACCGCCGCCTTGAATGTCAACGCAGCGATCGGGCCGACGCCAGGCACGGTCATCATCCGCATGCAAACTTCATCTTGCGACGCTGCGCGCTTCGCCCTGCGATCCAGTTCAAGATAGTTCTGGAAAAGCACAGCGCGCGCATCCAGCAGTGGAATGACCGCATGTGCGAGCACCTCGTCCAACTCGATCATTGGGCGGACAAGGGCGTCGAAGCTGCCATGTTTGACCGTTCTTGGCAGACGCACGCCAAATATCTTCAATAAGCCGCGAACCTCGTTGGCCAGATCAATAGTCTTCTTGAGCAATGCCTTTCTGGTGCTCAGCAACGCGCGCGCCATGCGCCTCGCGGCTCTTCATGTGCACGGGACTGAACCACCCCGTACGCAGTATATGTGCAATGCCTTTCGCATCCGTTTTGTCGGTTTTTTTCCGCATCGCTGATAGCGCCGCACTGACCTGCCGAGCTTCCATACAAACGATGTCGAACCCTTTTCTTGCAAACCAAAGAAAAGGTGCTAGCTGAACGCTCCAGCCTCGAAGCCGACACGCGCGATTGGATGTCCAAAACCATCCAGGCAATCTGCAATGTCGTCGACCTCGCAGTGCAGTTCCCGCTCCAAGCAGACCTTGCCACGTGCATCAACAATGCAGACCGCGCAAGATCGCAGCGAAATATCCGAACAAACAAAATAGTCCATTCTCTGTCTCCCATTCTCACAGCATTGCTGTGATCTTATCGGGAGCTCGACCTCAGAGCAGGGTCAGCCCAATTACGCATGCTTCCCGCCTCCCCAACATATAAACCATGCACGCCACCCTATCGAGCAACCCTCTTTTCGCCATCCCCTTTTCGCAGCATCGCTTCCATGTCGTCCAAGCCACCAACGGCAGAGCGCATCTGCGCCTCATCATCCACGCCCACTGTCTCGGCATCCGCAACCTGGTCCCCAAAATCCAACTCCATCTGTCGCTGTTCCTGGGCGATCACAGCTTGAACGACAGGCACGGTCTTCTTTGGGGCGACGTCGATTTGCCCTAACGTTTGACTGCCCGGAACTTGTCTTGCGCTCTCCACAACCGCGTCAGTTTCAGGTCCATGCCCTCCACTCGCAGGCGGTGTCATCGGCATCGCTTGAACACTCAGCGGCAGCGTGCCTTGCGCTCCCCCTCCCCCCGGCTCCGGAAACGGCAACTCCCCTGTCTGCGCCGCATGGATCGCCTTGAACAGCCGGTCGTCAAAATATTGGATCCGCTTTGCACGGACCGGCATTTGCGCATCGATCACCATGACGATCTCGTCGAGCGGCAGGCGGCGCGCCTCATCTTCAGGCAGCAAGGAGCTTTCTTCGGTCCGTGTGGATTGGCTGCGCCCTTCAAAGGGGTTCTTGCCGATTGATTGAGATCGCGTGACGACAGTCTTGGTGGTCTTGCCGACCGCCTTGCTCAGCTCCTCGACGGTTTTTTCATCTGACGGTGTCAGGTAGAGCTTCACCCCCGCGTTGCCCTGCAGGGCACGGCGGGTATTCTCGCCATAGATTTCATCGAGGGCGGGGATCGTCTGGGTGACCACGGCTAGGTGGCCGCGATAGGTCCGTAAGGTCTCGATGCTCTCGACCACGATGGGCATTTTGCCCAGGCGATTGAACTCATCGAGCATGATCATCACCGGCCAAGGCTCATCCGGCCCGGGGTCCTTTTCTTGCATGGCAGAGAGGAGATCAGAGAAGAAGAGACGGATCAACGGCGCGAGGGGCTTCACCATCAGCGGCTGGACCACGAGATAGACCGAGAAGGGCTTCTTGCGGATCGTCCGGAAATCAAAATCCGAGACCGCCGTCGCATCATCAATAGCCGGGTTCTGCCATTGGTCGAGCCCCGAGGTCATCAGGAGCGAGACATAGGAGGTCAGCGTGTCGTTATTGGTCGAAGCGAGCCGCGTGAAGATCAGTTTGGCCGCCCTGTTGTCGACCTCGTGACCCCGCGCGAAATACTCTTTCTGCTTGTTCCCGCCCGAGGCTGCGATGCGGTAGATCTCGCCCAAGGTGGGGCGCTTGCGCTGGAAGGCCAACAGGCCAGCCGCCACGAAGAGATCGATCCCGCCTTTGAGCAGGCCCTGCACCCGGTCGTTGTCACTTTGCAGGAAGAGCGTCGCCAGGAGCTGCAATTCCATCTGCTGGCGCGCGGGGTCTTTCAGTTGATAGATGCGCAGGAGCGGGTTGTAGCGATGCGTGCGCTTGCCCTCCCAATCGGTAGGGGCAAAGCGATAGACCTTGTCGCCTTGGGCCGCGCGGTGCCGGGCCGTGGCCTCGAAACACTCGCCCTTCACATCGAGCGTCACGGCGGAGCCTTGCCAGGTCAGCAGGTTCGGAATGACAAAGCCCGTGGTCTTGCCGCGGCCCGTGGGCGCCACGATCAGCGCATGGGGGAAAACTTTCGAGCAAATGTATTTCGCGCGGGACCTCGGAGAGCCGAGCTTGCCGAGGATAAATCCGGTGCCGGGTGCGCCAAAAAACCCATTGGCCTTCATCTCGCGCGCAGACTGCCAATGGGTCTGGCCAAAGCGTGTGAGGGCCGATCCCGAAAGAGCGAGGCTCAGCATCAGGCCGGCAGCGGCGAAGCTGCCGATGATCAGGTGAATAAGTTGCGCGTCCTCCGGGCGGCGATCGAGGATCGCCATATAGTTCTGCGCGATATAGGCAAAGTCGATCTCGGCCCCGAAGCCAAGGTCCTGGTAGGTCAGCACCGCCGAGGCGATGGTATAGCCCATGGCGGCGGTCACCAGTGTGACGAGAAGCACCCCGGTGGCGATCCGCGCTTTTCCCATGGCAGCGCTCAATGGACCTGACCCCGCTCGGTCTTGCCATCCACGTCCGTCGCGCGGTGTTTTTCATACTCAGCATCGGCCAGTTCATCGACCACCTGGCGCAAGGCCTCCGTATTGGCCGTCGCTGCATCAGATTGCAGGTAGACTTTGGCGACATAGAGCCGGTCGAGGCGGTCCTCGAGAACCTTGTCCAGCGCATCGGCATCGCCGGATGTGAGGCGCTCGAGTTGGCGAACGTCCAGCACCCGCGCGATCTCGCCGCGGAAAGCGTCCCGCTCCGCCTCGGTCTCGAAGGGCGCGGACAACTCCCCCGCCCGCTCATGGTCCAGGACACGCGCAATCTCGTCTGCGAGGCGGTCGGTTCGGTCAGACTGCATCGCAGTTTCATCGCGGGTCGCGAGGGTTTCGTCGCGCGTGCCAGACCCGAGCCCGTCGCGCAACTCCTTGTCGCGGCGGACCTGATTGATGGCTTCCGTGTCCCGGATCTCGACGACGGCCGCGTAGGTCGCGCCAAGCCCGCGGGCGAGGTGGGACGGCATGTCCGGATAGCGCGCGCGCAAGTCATCTGCGACAGCATCCGCAACGGGCGTGCGGAGGTCGCGTACCTCCATGACCCCTTCGACCTCGCGGGTGATTTCGCTGGCGCGAGCTGCATCGGTGATGGTCTCCCTGTAGGGCTGGGACCTGTCGAACACATCGCCCGGGCGTGCGAGCAGGTCCGGATGTGCCTCGAGATATGCGCGCTGCTCCGTCTCGATCCGGCGCTCCGCCCGCGAGACAACCTCCCAGTCCCGGTCCTCGATTTGCTGCGCGGTCAAACCCTCGGCGCGCATCTCCTGACGGATGGTCCCTTCCATCGCCTGCACTGCACCCTCGTGATAATGGAACCGCTCGCTGACCGCGTTCTCCTCCACGATGCCATCCCGGCGCAGCACGTTCTCCCGTTCCAGCAGCGTGCCGAGCGCGACATGCACATCGTTGAGAATGTCGCGCGCTTGTTCCAGATCGGCGCGGCGTTCGAGGTTCAGGTCCCGCGCCTCGGCCACTTTGGCAAGATCGTTGGCGATCCATTGGTGCTCGAGTGCTGCGTTTGACGCCCCGGTTTCGATCCGGGCCACCACTTCCGATGTGCTGATCCCGGTACCCCGCAGGGCCGCGTCAATGCGCGCCCGCAAGTCCGGCTCGGCAAGACGTTCTAGCTGTTTGGTGTCGATATTGGCCTCAGAATAGATCCCGCCCTCCGAGGGGGTCTCTGACAGCGTGGATGATCGCAAACCGAGAGGCTGCATGTGCTGGACCTGCGTCTGGATCTCGATGAGGCGTTTTTCCAACGCGGGACGTTCCGCGTCAGACTTCTCGGCGATCATGCCCTGCACCCGCGTGAGCTTCTCCGCATAGAGGCTTCTCAGGTCCTCGAAACTCTGATCCTCGGCCATATACACATCTCCTGTTCTATGCACCTGCCCGCCGCGCGCCAGCACCTCGCCCGCGCGGAAGAGGGCAGCGGCGATGTCTTCCCGCGCCTCGCGTGAAGCCTCCGCAGCAAGCGAATGGTAGACGGTTCTTGTGTTGGCGATCTCCGCCAGCGTCCGGGTCAGGTCGGTCCCCACACGTTCCCGCTCGCGGGGCGCGCGGCCCTCTTCCTTCGCCGCATAGACTTCGCGGGTAGGGGCGGGGTAATGCACAACCCCGCGATCGACCCGCCGCGTGGCTTCGAGGCGCACGCCATACTTCTCGGCCTCCTCGACCATGGCGAGACGGAAGTCGTCATAGTTGAAGCGGTGGTTGCGCCCCAGAAAGAAGAATTCGCCTTCCTGCGAGCGGCGGTTCAGCACCAGATGCGCATGGGGGTGATCGCGGTCCTCGTGCACCGCGATGATGTAGTCGAAATGCCTCGCGTCACTCTGGAAGAACCGCTCGGCCACATCCGTCGCGATGTCGCGCACATCCTCCCCGCGCGTTCCGATGGGGAAGGACATGAGCATATGGGTGGTCTGGCCCAGCTTGGGTTTGAAGCCCGCACCCCACCGCTTGGCAAAGCGCTCGGTCAGGTCCTTGATGTCACCCGCCTCGAGCTTCGCCTTTCCATCCAGAAATCCGCTCGAGTCCACGATATGGGTGGACTTGGTAGTGAGGTACTCGAGCTGGTTTGTGAGCTGTGATTTGGTATGCGTACCGCCGCCCCGGATCGCCTTGAAGACCGCTGGCCGATGCCCTGCCGCCGCGCGCACAAGCTGGCTCTGCTTGGCGACATTCAGCCCCTGCATCGAGCCCCGGATCCGGCTCCAGCCGTCCCGAAAGACCTCGCCGGTGACCGCGTCAACCGCATCATTCAGCCGCATGGGCAAACTCCCTCAGCGCGGCCGTGGCCTCGAGCTGCATCGCGTCGCGACGGCGGCGCAGGAGCAGATCGATCTCATCAGCGGAATCCAGGATGAACCGCGCCAGCCCGCGCATCTGCGCGAGGCGCAGTTCGGAGAACTCGGCACTCGTGCCCCCCACGGCCCCCTGCCCCATTCGATTGGCCCGCGTCATCTGCTTGGCGATCTGTGCGACACCATTGCCAACCTGGTTCAGAGAAGTGCGGTAGCGCGCCATCTCTGCTGCCATCTGCGCGTCCGGAACGAACACCCCGCCTGCCGCCTGAATGAGCCGCCGCAGCCCCTCGGCCCGGCTCTCGATCCCCGCCTTCGCCAACACCTCGTCGAGCGCCTCAAGCTCCGCAGCCGTGACCTTCACACTGACCGCCGAGACCGGGATAGCGGCATCCATCTGACGCTCGGCATCGGCTTTCAGGACGTAGCGCACGGCCCGCGAAGTGACTCCAAAGCGCCCAGCCAGCTCAGACGTCGACGCACCCTCCGCGGCCTCGCGAACGATCTGCATCTTCTCGATCTCTGTCAGGCGCTTCGTTCGAGACATGCGGAAGAAAGGCCCCCTATTTCCTGCCACCTTCCACCAAGGCTGCCCCTACATTACAATAATATACCTAGCTGTCAATTATATACTTACGTTGCATTCAGGCTCAGGCAGCCTTGGTGTCCGCTTCCCCCGCGGCCCGCAGGGGCGCGGAGCTGCCCCCTCACCATCAAGAACCCCACCTGTCCAATGGGTCCCCTTCCCCAGCACCGCCCGAGGTCTGGCCGAACACGCATGTGTTCGGACGGAACCGCGGGCGGGCGCAACCCCACCGACAGGGCGGACAGGCAGGGTCGAGGAGGGCCAGATTTGGTCACCAAATCTCTGCCGCAAAAACCGGGAGGCCCTGGCCGATAGGTTTTTGCGGATGGCCCCCTTGAGGCTGACTGGCCGGTCTGTCGCGGCCTGATCGTTCCGGGGGGAGTGGGTCCCTTGATCGCGCAGCGACCGGCATCCCTGGAACAGGGATCGGGCCGCCCCAAGATCGTCCTGGGGCGGCCCATCCTCGTCAGAGGATTTAACCCTGAGGGTCCTTTGCGCTCGGCGGGAACATCACCAGTTCCGAGACCGCGACCGGGAAGTCGAGCTTGAGGCTGAAGAACTCCGAGCCATCCCCGTTGCGGGTGTTGCGGAACATCGCGCCCACGCGTTGGAAGCGGGTGCGCTCCTGGCCATCGGTATCGGTGAACTTGACGGGGACGGTGGCGACGTAGTGGTTGGTCATTTGGGTTACTCCTTGTTGCGATGGGGATCACCCGGCACGGGGGCAAGAGGCCCGGTCGCAAGCGCAAATGCGGAGGGTCCGCGGCTCCGCCGTGGAAGCCGTATTTGTGCTTGCCGGAGCGTCAGCTGAGGGCACGATTGGGCCGACCCCGTGCGATCCACATCTATGAGCAAAAAGGAGTGATCCGGATGACCCTTGCCGTCACGCCGTCGCCACCATCCGCGTCCGCGTCCCGCCGATCCTGGCCGGGGTGCTGACGGAGCCCACCCGCGTGGGTGCCATGTTCCGAAACATCACGAAGGTCGTGCTGGTCTTCAACCTCAAGCGAAACGTCGCCACAGCCCGCGTCTTGAACTGTCGAGGATACCCACGAGGCGCGCTTAGCCACCTGTTAGACCCGATGCTAATGGGCCGCACGCTGACGGACCGATGGAAAGGGAATAACGGTCCTGGCGGCGGCAGATTGCTGAGCCCGCGTAGACGAGCGCGCCTACGCCTCGAGACACACGACGAAAAGGCCGCGCCAAACGTAACTCCCGGCGTGCCTTCTGGTCACGGACGACATTGCCGGGATGGTCCATCACCCGATGGTCCCGGCAATGCGGCGCGCGGGCAAAGGTCAAAGCGGCCGGGAGAATGGCAAGTTTTGTCATATTTATTGACAAAATATGGCATTTAATGATATGTCTGAATTAAGAAGGAGGATTACTATGGCCACCATGAATGTTTCTCTCCCCGATCCGATGAAGACCTGGGTTGAAGCACGCTTGAAAGATGGCAGCTTCAGCAATACGAGCGATTATGTGCGCCACCTTATCCGCCGCGACCAAGAGCGCGCTCAAGCGATCGAAGCTTTGCAGCAAGCCATCGATGAAGGTCTCAAGAGCGGCGACCCCGAGCCGTTCGACTTCAAGACGTTCAAGGCGCGGATGCGGGAGAAACATGCCCGCAAGTAATCCCATCGCCTATCGGCTGACGCCAACAGCCCAACGCGATCTGGAAGACATCTGGATTTACACGGCGCAGACGTGGTCAATGGCTCAGGCCGACAGATATACCGACATCATGGAAGATACCTTCGATCGTTTGCTCTTCATGCCGGAGATGGCCCGTGAACGCGCAGAATTCGATCCACCTGTTCGCATCCATCCCATCGCTGAGCATCTGATCATCTATCAGGTCGAGCGAGATCAGTTGGTTATCTTAAGAGTGCTGGGAGCAGGGCAGGATTGGCACGCGATCCTCAGAGCAGCGGATCAGTAGCTGGCCGCCTCGCCCTCGCCATCACGCGCTTAGGCTCTCGAGAATCGTCTGCGTCCCCGGCATCCGCTTCAGTGAGTTGCCAATATGCTCCCGCCAGCGCGGTCCGACCTCCATGGCAGTGGCATAGGCCCGAGCCAAATCATCGGGACGGTCCTCGGCCATCGCCTTGATCAGAAAGGCCGCCTGCTCCCTGTCCTTCGCAGATTTGATGCTGCCCGCCCCGTCCCGCCGCCGATCCGCAATGATCAATTTGTGGATCGCGTATCTCTCCGGGCGTGGCACCTGGACCAGAACGCCCGACCGGTAGAGCGCCGCCGTATGTATCGGTTCGGCGATCAGGAAATTGAGGTAGTTCAGCGCCTGCGCTCCCAGGCCCAGAGCTGGCAAGTCTCGGACGCTCTCATCCCCGAAGGCCGGGGTCAGGAACTCGACCAGCTGGCCACTGCCGCCCTGTGCCCATCGCCAGGTCCGCCCCTTGTCGAGCCCGGGAACCGGATCGAACTTCAGCGCTGAGAACGTCTCGGCGAGCCCCGGATCGACCTGATCCTGCAGGGCCACGCTGAGCTTTTCGAACTGCGCGATGTCAATGTCGCCGGTATTGTTCATGCCGCCCAGGGGAAGGCGAATGCCAAGCTCACCTTCATAGAGCCGGAACGCGTTTATCCCGACGATGGTGCCGACAAACCGGAATGTCCCCGCTGCGGCCATGGCTGACAGGATGGAACCGGTCGCCCGGTCGATGGGCGTCATGCCTTCGGCGCGCAAGAGCCGAACCAGCCGCGACCGTTCCGCCTGCCGCGCCTTGGCCGCCATGCGCTGCTCTTCGATCCGGTCGATGCGCGCGCGCGTCTGGTCGCTGTCTTCGCCGATATAGATGAACCGCATCTCGGTTCCGACGCGTCGCGCGGCGTACCAATAGGCCTTGTCACCGCGTTCCTTGAGCGTGGGCTTGCCCTCCACACCGGACAAGGCGTCATCCGTCAGAAGACGCACCAAGTCGGTATAGGCGCTCATCGCGATGCTGCTGAGTGGGGTCATGCCAATCATTTCCAAGTTTTGCTTGGCACGTATATACCTATCAGAAAATATTGCTTTGCAAAGCAATTTGGGGCACCGCCACGCGCATGAGTAACAACGAAAGGGCCGCCCGAAGGCGACCCTCTCAATTCACGTCTCCGCAGTCTTCTTCGCCGGGTCCGCAACCCGCATGACCGTCAGGCCTTTCGCTTCCGCCTTCTGCCCGAGGTTCAGAGCGACCCCGTTGCCACCGAAGAGCACAACCCCCGTTGCCGCGAACTTGTCGTCCAGCATCTCGTCGTTGCACTTGAACGGTGCCGCCCGTCCGTGCGCGGACCAGCGCGGATCGAAGCGCGCCTGCGCTATCCCGCGTGCCCGGGCCCACCGAGCCGCGATCATCTCGGCCCCGTGCTTGCCACCCTTGTGGCAGACGAAGATCTCCTGATTGCGGTTCTGCCTGATCCGCTCGCGAACCTTGTCGAGCGTGTTGAAGATCACATCGACATCGGTCCAGTCGGTGGCGCCTGAGACGATCAGGGGGACCCCCTCGACCTTCGATTTCTCGGCGGTTTCGCGATCATGCTGCTCCAGGAGCTGCCGCGCCTCGAAGACAGCACCCGTCTCTTGCGCCCGGACGCTTGCGCGCGACCCGGCTGCCGGGATGAAGGCGTGACCGGTCTCGATTTCGTAGCATTCCGCCGCCGCCTCGCTCATCACCTCGATGGCGCTGACAATCTCGCGCAGCTGCAGAAAGCGCGCCTGCGCTTCTTCGAGCGCGGTCTCGGCGATCTCCGATCCGTCGTGGGATTTTGCCAGCGCGCCGATCTTGTCGGCAGTGCGGTCAACCTCCTTGCCGAGTGCCACCTTGCGGCGCTGCAGGATCGTGGCGAGCCCATGGGCCAGCGGTTCGATTTCTGCCTCAAGGCCAGTATTGCGCAATTGACCAAGCAGAGCCTCGAAGCTTTCGCGGATGATGTGGTCGGTCAGGATGTGATCTTCCGGGATCGGCAGCTTTGCGTCCTTCTCAATCAGCCCGAAAAGTTCGATGGTCTCGTAGGTGTTTGCGGTGTCGTAAGCCATGTCTGGTCTCCAGTGTTCGGTTGAGGAGCCACCACGTGAGTGTGGTGGCATGGCCGAATGCCTGGTTTCCGAATCTGCCCGGGTCAGGGACGGCGCAGCCGCCGGCTTGCCGGGCGCAAAAGTTTTCTGCGCGCAACACCTGACACATGCGCGCCCTCACGCACGAAACCGCCCCGGGCCACAGGCCCTGCCCTCGCCGAAAAGTTTTGCGATCCTTGACGCGGGCTGATTTGGGGGCCATCCGGAGGATATGCTTCCGCACTCATGTGTGTGTGTTTTGACGGTAGGTTTGCCCGACACGAGCAGGCAAACGGCCCGACCGGACGCGGGAGACGGATGAAGCGGCGGGATCGTTTTGCCCCGCAAAACAGACCAGAGCGCAATCCGGCGGAGCGGCAGGGGAGGGACGTGCTCGCGAGGCGGGCAAACCGGGATGCCAAGCGCAACGCCGCGGTGAGGCCGCATGGCCGAATGCGCGACGGACCGAAGGGCCGTTCTACTCCTGCGACGTCGGTCACCTTATTGTAGCCGATTGGAAGATTATCGCCGAGCGCAGTCCAGACACACGTCAATTTGAACTTTACTGTTTCCTTGAGTGAATGACGCTCCAACTAGTCAAAAAAATGTGCGAGGGACCATGTCGGATTACGGTACATCAGACCCGTCACAAGAGTGGAGCGAGTTTCTGGGGCGTCATGACGACGCCTTGCGTCAATTGTTCACGGTGTCGCTCGATCCAGACCTCGACATGGACGAGAAAATCTCCCGGCTGTTAAAGTTGGGCTGTTACGTTCTGAACTTGCCTCTTGGAATCGTCAGCCGCATCGATGGTTCCGTCTACCGCGTCCACCATGTCACAGGGCCTGACTGGGCGCCGGACCCTGGAGCCGAATTCAACGTATCCGAGACATACTGCACGCACACGCTGGTTGCGGACGATGTCAGTTACTTTCACCATGCAGGTGAGTCCGAGATCGCCGACCACCCCTGCTATCTGAACTTTGGTTTGGAAAGTTATATTGGCGTACCATTGCGCGTGGGCACAACGCGTATCGGAACCTTGAATTTCTCCGGCCCGGACGAGCGCAAACCCTTCCGCGCAATGGAAACGGAACTGGTACGCCTGTTTGGACGGTGGCTTGGGCAGGAGTTACTCAAATCCGAACGCGCACGGGAGCTTGCCGAAAAAACTATGCTGCTGAATGCGATCATCGAGGCTGTACCTGACGCGATCATCGCTGCGGACGACGACAGGCGGATCCGGATGATCAATTCATCCGGAGAAATGCTCTTCGGCTTCGGCAAAGGCAATCTCATCGGTCAAAGCACGTCTGTTCTTTATCCCAGCGTGGATGCGTATGAACACCAGGGTGAGCGCATTTATAGCAAGGCCCGGGAAAAAGCTGTGAACCGGTTTGAGATGGATCTCCGGCGAAAGGACGGATCGACGTTTCCCGGCGAAGTGTTCATGGCGCCGCTCCGAAGCGAGATGGAGACCCGGTTGGGCATTGTGGGCGTCGTTCGCGATATCACCCAAGAGAAATCGCTTCGCATGGCAAAGGATGAGCTGATTTCAACGGTGTCTCACGAACTCCGCACCCCTATCACTTCGGTCAGTGGCGCCGTGAAGCTGCTTGCCCTGGAACGAGATAGGCTTTCTGAGAACATGCAGAAAGTCCTGGATACGGCAGCCCGGAACTCCGACCTCTTGAGTCACCTGGTCGAAGATATTCTCGATTTTGAACGGCTGAGCTCCGCTGGCTTTGTCGCCGATCAGAAGACTGTCGAACTGCCCTCCGTCGTAGAGCAAGCGGTAGATGACATCGGGCCATACGCGACCCAGCATGATGTGCAAGTCTCCCTGATTCCTCCGGAAGGGCAGCCGCAGTCGATCAAGGGCGACAAGCTTCGGCTGCTCCAAGTCTTGAGCAACTTGTTGTCCAACGCCATCAAGGCATCCTTGCCTGGCGGTAAAGTGGAAGCTGGGATAATCACGAATGGCGACGGTTTCTGGGTGCGCGACTACGGACACGGAATACCTCTAGCCTTGCAAAAGCGTCTGTTTGAACGGTTCACCCGCGCGCCAGAAAGCTACACGACATCCGTAAAAGGGACTGGCCTCGGCATGAGCATCGTTAAGGCCATTGTCGACCATCATGGGGGACGGATTGAGTTCGAAACAGAGGAGGGAAAAGGCACGACCTTCGTGGTCTCGCTCGATCCTCAAGCGTAATACACCAAAAATCCAGGCGACCCTCTTTCGGCCAGGCTTACGTGATGCCAGGGTTGTGGCGCGCGTGACGGACAAAATCGCCACAAAGTTATTGCTCGCTGCTCTCGTCCTGGCCCGGATCCCCAGTGCCCACGAAAGGCCGTCAAGTGCTCAACAGCTTTCAGCATCTCTAGAAGCGTCGGCGGCATCCGTGCAAAGGCCGTTGTTATAAGCTTGTGTCCTGACTAGGGTTTTTCTTCACGCTGAGGATTCTACATGAGGCAAGAAATAATGTACGATGTGCCGACCATCTGGATCGTAATCGCCCTTTTGGGCGGCATGTTTTTGACGATGTACCTGGGTCGCAGGCTGGGAAAGAGCCGCCCTCCGCGCGATGACGGGGAAACGGGTCAAGTGACCGCAACCCAGGCGTCCCTTCTCGGGATTCTCGGCCTGCTCTTGGGGTTTACCTTTAGCGTGGCGCTCGGCCGGCATGATGCGCGCTCGGCAGCGGTCGTGGCCGAAGCGAACGCTATAGGGACTGCCTGGCTGCGCACGGATTATCTTGAGGATGCAGACTTGGTGAAACCGGCGTTGCTGGCCTACGCTGCCGAACGTGTCGCGGCCTCGACTGTCCCGGTCACCGAAAAGGAAAAGCGGGATAACCTCATCGCGTCTGCCGAAGAGGCCTTCGCAAACCTGTGGGCCATCGCGTCCGAAATCACCAGGGAAAACTCTTCTCCCGCAACAGTGGCGTTTTCGAATTCGCTGAACGACGTAATCGATGAGTTGTCCGCAAGGGACGCCGCAATAGATCGGCACGTTCCTGAAATCGTATTGATCATGCTATATGCAACATTCCTTTTGTCCGGCGGCCTCCTCGGATACGCCTCGGGTGCGGGGCGCACAAGAATCACAGCCACCGCACTGATGATGCCTGTTCTCATTGTCGCTCTTGTTTTCGTGATCATCGATCTGGATCGGCCCCGACGTGGTTTGATTACCGTGGACCAATCGCCGATGAATGCCGTTCTGGACGCAATGCGAAAAGGCGGGCAAACATAAAGCGATGGCGCAATCCGTTGACCGGGAGCGGCCATCCTAACTCCCGGGTGAGTCCAGGCGAACGCGCGATTGCGCATGACGGACGCGGCAATAGGCATGTCCTTCACCACAACTGATTGATTTTGCGGACATCGCCCTCGTAAAGCGAGCAACAACGCCGAAACAGAATTGTCGATCTCGCGGTTGCAATCCGCGGCCTTCAAGGCTGCGGACCGGGTGGCGGTGAATGCTCCGAGCCAACGCTCGAGCGACATCGTGTTGCGCTCGCAGTCGGTTACGACCTCTCGTCAGGTTTGGCACTATGCTGCTTATCGTCGATGCGCGAGCGTACGAGGTCGACGTGCAGACGTGCAGTGTATGCAAGGTGGCGGTAAGCGATCGGCAAGCGCAGCTTGGCCAGTTCCACATCTATGGTTTCCAGCCGATTCCGCAAGATTGAGAGTCGTGAGCTGTCGGCGGTCTCTGGCACAGCGCTGTCTATCTCGCGGATCTCGCGGTAATGACGGAAGACTTGGGACCGCATCCGCCACCGATACAATCCAGGCAACGAACGTATTAGCGGAAACAGCAGTAACACGATCGGCAGGGCAAGCAATGCAATGCGGTTGACTTGCGCAGCGACCCAATACGGCAGGTACGATGCAAGCAGGCTTGGTCCGTCGGCAATGAGGTCGTACGCATTCACATTAATCGGCATCGTGATCCCGGAGGTGGCGGGAAACGCGCCCTCGGAGGAAATCTGGTCACGATCACCGTGAATCTCGCGGGCCGCCATCACCAATCGATTGACGAGTGCGGGATGGAGATCTCTGTGGCTCACGAGGCGTGCAACCATTGCCATCAGGTCGGTAGAGCGTTGCGGCAGTACCGGACGCAGTGAAATTGCGCCGGCATGGAGCGTGACGATCTCCGCATGATCCATGCTGCGTGCCAGCGCCTCGAGATGCCGCAGTCGCACCAGACGCGTATCCGGATCTTCCAATAGCGGCTGGAGATACGGGGCTGCGAGCGGCGCCACAAACAGCGCCAGATCGACTCTGCCTGCACGCAATGCCGTGACTGCCTCCGCCCCGCCAACGGGCAATAGTGTCACTTCATCTGGTGCGACACCGCTCGCTGATAGCAAAACACGAGCGGCAGCGCGCGTGCCCGATCCCTCCGGCCCGACGGCAAGCCTCAGGTCCGCCCAATCACCCGGATTCGCCGAAACTTCGGTGGCAGACTGCCCAAACACGAAGAGCGGCTCGTAGAACATTGCTCCAAGCGCTTCGACCTCACCCTTTGCAAAGACACCGCCCTGAAGAAGCGCCACATCGGCCTCACCCGATGTCAGCCTATCCACGTTCTCGACGGACCCGGCGGTATCGAGTACCCGCACCTCTATACCGTCGCGCGCTAGGATTTTTGCATAACGCGTCGCAATCGCATGGTATCCTCCGCCAACTTCGCCTGCAGCAAAGGTCAAGGATCGAGGCGGAACAAGATCGCGTCCAATCCACCAGATGACTGATACCGCGGCGAGCGAAAGGATGAGAACAAATGCGTGGCGCATCACGTGACTATGTCCGATGAGGCAGTGGTTGCGAAGGTGGCAAACTCGCGCGGATGGAAGATGGCGCTTCGATCCCACAACGAAGTAGTGATCAGGCGGGGACGAGGGCTAGGAATCACTCGTGGAAATACCGCAGCTAACGAGGGGAAATTTCGACTGAGGACCAATTTAGCCTTGCAACGTATGTTCAAAACGGAATTTCCGGCACGCCGCGACCCGAGATCATGCCCAAATCGGCGCACGTCCGCAGAGTCATAAAATAGCACCGCCGAATGTGCGCTTCATCAATTTCACGGATTTCGCACCACGGCAGAACGACCGTATGATCTATCTTTCCGCAGCCTGAATACGATGACAGGTCCTCGCTCAGGTCATCCAGGAGGTCCAAGCGAACGAGCAAAAGAGTGCCGCGCATCCAAGGCAGCGTTGGAATGGAAAGAATGCGTTGGAAACACTTGCTCTGCTGACGGGCAGAAGGCTGCAATCAAAACTTGAGGCCCTGCGGTCGCTCCGACCAAGCGATGCCCATAGACGGCACCGGTATGGTGCGTAGTCAGAACCTCTACATAGCCACAGTCGCTTTCCGAAGGCCTTTTCCAATCGGGCATTTTTCGCACCTCAATTTATTGCACATGAATAAGAAAGGGGGGACAGATTTCTCCGTCCCCCATCCATTTGCTTGAGGGATAACAAGCAGTCTTAGAAGCCGTAGACGAGCGACGCGCCGAACTTGTTGTCGAAGTCGTCGAAGCCAGGTGCCGGATCACTGTCCCACTCGGTGCGATAGGAAATCCGGGTGGACAATTTGTTGGTCACCTTGAAGTTCACACCAAAGTCGTTGGTGATAAGGGTGTTCTCTTCGGAGAAAAGCACGTCCGTATCGTTGGTCAGCGAAACCGTGTCGGTGAACTTGTAGAAGTAACGCGACGAGGCGATGCCGGCGACTTCGTGATCATCATTGCCGAACTGGTCTTCGGTGTAGCGATAGCCAGGTCCGCCTTGCAAACGCCAGGTCATGTTCTCCTGGTTGATCACCCGGACGCCGGGTCCCGCACCGAGGAAGGCGTCCCACTTCAGCGTGTCGAAGTTGTCGTAGTTCGCCGAACCGAGGCCGAAGATGTAGAAGCTGTCCGTCAGGTAGCGGTTCGCTTCATAGGTCGCGAAAACCTCTTCCTTGTTGGTGACATTGTTGTCTTCCGCCCATTCCACGGCAAAGCCGAACGAGTGGTTCCACGGGCCGCTGCCATACCGTAGACGACCGGCGACATCGAGGTCGGCAGTGTCGGTGTTGCCAGAGGTCGCCGAAAATCCAAGTGCGAAGCTACCGCTCCAGCCTTGTGCGAACTGGTTCGTTCCGTAGCGGCTCGCGTCATCGCCTTCGGCGAGGTCGTCTTGCACATCGTCTTCGATGTCTTCGATGCGATCATCCAGGTCTTCGATACCGACAATGCCGCTTTGTGCGAAGGCAGGTGCCGCCAAGACGAGAGCCAGAGCCGACATCGAGGCCAGTTTGCTTACATTATTCATGGGTCTTTCCTTTCCCAAAAGGTGACCCGTTCGGTTCATTCAGAACGGGAGCATCTCTGCTGGGATAGGAATTAGAAAGCGGTCATCGTAGAGTAAAATTCATTTTATTAACGTATAAAACGACTATTTGTTATATTTGAGGATCTCAGCCTCGCCTAGCACACCAATGTCTTGATTCTCACTGATTTCTTGCAGTTGTCGGATCACTCGGGATTGATCGGCATCCGTGTTGGCGACGACTGCGGCAAGCGCGGAACGTGATATTTCTGCAACTTCCGGGTCAACGTCTTCGCGCCAGACGACCCAGGCCGGAAACGGAAAGCGCGGTGCGTCCGGCACAAGGTGCAACTCGCCAGAATCGAGAAAGCGCTTGATGTAGCGCGCGGGCAGGTAAGCCGCGTAGTTTCGGGACCGAATGTACTCGGCGGTCAGGGCACCGAGGGAAAACGTCAGCCCTGGGTTTGTCAGTTCCGGCAACGCAATCGCGTGGGCCTGAACAAACTCAGGCCCCCAATCGGTGAATGCATAGCGCCCTTTCAGATCATTCAATTGGGGATCTTTCCAGGACGCCACGAGCACCAGGTCTTCATCCATCATTTTGGTTGCGATGAGACCGGGGCGTATCTGCGGAGAATAGACGAGTACGGCCTGCACAACGCCCTCTATGAGAAAGCGCGTCAGCCGGTCCGGCATGCCAAGTTCTGCCCTGATGCTCAGATCCGGCATGGCTGTGCGCAGTTGATCGATCCACCGGAACCCCAACCGGGGCCAGAGCGAGTATTGCGCCCCAATTGTCAGACTTTTCCGAAAACCTTCCGGTATGGCAATTTGCTGACGCGCTTCTTCCCAAATCTTGATCAGACTGAGTGCATAGCTTTCGAACTCGCGACCGGCTGGCGTGAGTTCAGCGCCTGCTTTCGAGCGGGTGAACAGAGGCCGACCCAAGCTTTCCTCCAATCGCTGCACCCTGAGCGAAACGGCAGACTGGGTTACAAAGAGGCGGTCCGAGGCTTGAACGAAAGATCCCGTCGCAGCCACCTCCAGAAAAGTTTTGATAAGGGCAATATCCATCGGTGGAACATGAGAAACCCTTGCCTCAAATTCAATCTGAATATGCTTCAGGAAAGCGGCCATCAAAGCTATCGAGCCGAGTTACGGCAAGACCACCGAACAAATAGCGTTCTACGCAGATAAAGATCTTTGATCTCGTTGCAGTATGGGATGAGGTTGTGCCGCACGACAAGCTTGCGGCATCATTTCGAATGCTCGGCACTTTGGATCGCCCCTAGGTCCGCGGTTTATACAGGCGTCTAGCCTCCACCGACACAGCTCTCAAACTGCCGATACAGGGCGACACAGCATCGTTGTTGTGTAAAGTCTCGCATTGCACCTGCGAGCAACTTGAGTGCAAAGTAGTCTAGCGGGCGTCCGCTCCCCGCGGTCTCTCGTGTGGTATTTTATCCCTGCCACCGTCGGCTCGCTCGCCCAAAAGGGACGGGTCGGCGAAAAACTTGCCCCTGCTACCTTCCAGCCTGGGGCCGGGCGGCTGGATGGTGAGTGGCCATGCAGCCGCCTGCATATGTTAGCTATATCGCCTTCTGGTTGTGTTTGCTTGGCTGTTCTGGCATCTTCGAACCGTGGCGTATGAGTGATGGACGCAGGCGCGGTGTCCGTCCTGCATCCCACTAGATAGAGACCGCGTCAGCGTCCTTTTTCTACTTTCTGATCAATCCAGGCCTGAGCCATTTCCCTCGTTGTAAATAGAGGTCGTTCGTCGGGGTAGACTTCGACACCCCCGACGATGTCAACGACCTCGAACAGGGTGATTTCACCATGCTCAGGATGAACAACCTTCGTTTCGAGTATACGGCGTTCCATGAAGGTCACGTTAGCAGCAACGCGCTGTCCTGCAATCGCGTTGGTGCAGTGAACGGATCCCAGAAACTGCGTGTAATTGAACGTGCGCCAGAGCTGGCTTTATCAAAGATAGTGCTTCGCTTTTGTGGCGGCGGGTGTCGCGATACAGAATGTTTGGTGTAAACCAAGCTCCGCACGGGTTTCAGAACCGACGCGTCCGAAAGAAACTCGGAGGCTTCAATCCGATGACCAGGGATCAGGCCGCTGTTTGCTTGCGGCGCCCGGTCAGCGGCAGCACAACCTTTGTCTCTACCTTGGCATCGGGACGATCGGCTTCCTTGGCCATTGATACCACCTCGTCGGTGACGAAGGCGATCAGTTGGTAACGCGTATCAAGCCCGGATTTTTGGTAGATACGGCCCAGCTGCGACTTCACCGTTGTGATGGCGCTGCCGCGCATTTCGGCGATCTCGCTGTTGGAAAATCCCTTGGCCACGAAAATAGCCACGTCCGCTTCTGCCTGCGACAGACCCCAATCCGATGCATGGCGCAGGATCACGGTTTCCTTGGCGATGGGCTCACTGGCCCCTGGCGCCAGCTTTTCACGACGCCGCTGCACCACGTGGCGATTGAGCTGCGTGCAGGCGACATAGGCCACAATCGCGGTCAATGCGAAGAACAGCGCAAAAAGTCCGGAAAGAATGCCCATGCCCGGCCCGGCCTGCGGATAGGCCAGCTCGGCAACAATCAGCGTCTTCAACGCCGCGATCGCCGTGACGAGAACGAGGCCGAATATCCAAATACGCGACATCTCGAAAATACTCCAAGTCTGCCGACAGTGCTTAATTCACTAACTCAGTAATGCGGCGACAATAGGAAGATTGTTTCACCATCATGAAACATTTTCGGGAGGGCTTGAAATCCTTGAAATCACGGACACTCAGTCTGGCCATTTCCAGGCGATCGCACCCAGATAGTTCCCCGTCTCGACAGAATTGACAGTCACGCGTGCCGGACCATAGCTGTCGGCGCGTCGGATCCGGAGTATGTCGCGGCGGTTGCGAGCAAGCCGAACTAAACCGGACATCGTCAAAGCCAGGAATTCTCCCTCACCTTTCAGTGGGACGCTTTCTACGTTTCGCCAACCGCCGTCCAAAGCCTCCCGTTGCATAGCAAAGGGGTTCCGCCGCCTAGGCACAGAATGTTTCAAAACACCTTCCCCGTTCTTCAACACAAATAGGATAGCAAATATAGGCGAACATATAGATATACCGACCTTGGTGGTACATTGGAAAAAATTTTTGAGCAAGCCCGAGGAAAATGCAGGGGTTTATCTTTGGAGTTGGCAACACTTCGTGCTGGCTCCTCTTACTTTGCGCCAGGTCGGGCGTAGCCCGACCTGCAAAATGTATCGGGTTATGCAGCCATAAGCCGGATTATAGTGTGTGCTTTCCACCAATCCACCACATCAAAAGGGGAGCCGCGAACTTGCGGCTCCCCAATCTGCTCGGATGTTTAGGATTCTTGCAATGGATCGTCAGGCGACCAGAATCAGCCCGGCATCTGCGTTCTGCGGCGGTTCACCGCTGTCGATGAACGGGATGATCGAAAAGGCCTGCCCGCCGCGCTGTTCTTCGTTCTGCACGGCGTTGACGCGCAGGTCGCCATCGGGCGTGTTGATCAGCAGCGACAGGTAGTCATTGCCCGTGCGGCTGCTTTTCGCCATCCAGGCCGAGCCAACGCGGATCGGCGTGCCCCGGGGCGAGCTGACCTCGATCCGGTAGTCGGGATGGGTCTCCTCGGTCTTGTAGCCATTCTCGATCAGCATGAACTCCAGATCGAACATCATGTTGGCGATGTAGCCGGTGAAGGCGTTGTCCGCGTCCATGGCGGTGAGCTCGCCCGAGATCGAGCCGGATTTCATCAGGCCGTTCGAGACCAGCGGGATGATCTCGAATTCGTCGCTTTTGGCCGCCCGCGCTTCCTTCGTCTGCACGGCATTGACGCGGAACGGGCCCAGGCCGACATCGATCTGCATCGAGATGTAGGGGTTGCCACTGGTATTGCCGGTCGCGCTCCAGGCTGTGCCGATGCGCACCTTGCGGCCCGACTTGTTGACCGCGGTCACATCAAAATCCGGGCTGCGTTCGGACATCTTCGGGCGGGTTTCGAGCTGGATGGCGATGTCAAAGCGCGTCGAATGAATCATGCCGGTGTACTCGGCGGCTGCGGTCTCGACATTGCGGTTCAGGGTTCCTGCGAACATGGGATGGTTCCTTCTTGGATTGGCCGGTGCCTGACGTCCTTGCCAGCACAACCGGGATTGCTTTTTCGACCCCTCGTGGGATCACAAACCAGAAAGCTCGCTTTCCTTTCTTCCCAACCTTCAGTTCAGCGCTGGCGCCTGAGAGTCTGTGCCACCTCCCCGCCGGGTACGACGCCCCTCCCCTGCCCGTCTGGTCTCAGTTGGCTGTCCTGGCTCTTCTCGTCGCCACACTTCGGTCCAGCGATAAAGAACTCTGCTTCCTCCCCGTTCAACCGCTGCCCGCTCCGGTCTGTCAGCCCGATGCAGCTGCCGTTCGGCACATAGGTGATCAGGTATTGGCCGAGCCTGTCCCTGTGGACAACGTAGCCGGTATTGGCCCAGTGCACGGTCTGACCGGCATCGACGGCCGCCTTGATGTCTTCGAGAGTCATGATCTCACCCTTCCCTATTCTGCTGCCACAGACGCGGCGTGTGGCAGCTGCCCCACGATCCGGGTCAGAATGCTGACCGTGTCGACACCGTCCCCATGCGGCAGAAATACCCGCAGCTGGAAGGCGATGATTTCGGTGAAACACCCCATGGCCTTGAGACCCTCGATCATGCCCCGATCCGCACCGCCCAGCTCGAGACGCATCTCGCCTGCGACCCGGCGGCGGGTCAGGGTGAGACCCCGGCCAAGATCGACCGGCGCTGTGGTGCCGAGGGCGGCGGTCAGCATTTCTTGCGGCGTCTACGGGTCGGAGACGAGGAAGCGGGCGCGCAGCGCGGCCGCCCCTTCCTCGCTCAGCGTGCGCCCGATCATGGCGGTCGCCCCGTCGGGCGTGACCCTATAGATGCGCTCATTGGTGGTCGGGATGTCCTTCCAGACCGGCAACAGCAGCCCAGTCAGCAGATAGAGCTTGGTCGTGGTGGTTTTCGGCAGGGACGCGGCCTCGGCATCCCAAAGCACTGCAAACTCAGGCTTGCCGATCTCTTCCCAGGCCGAGGCCTCGAACCTTGTCTCCTCAAGATAGCTCGACCCGTTGGGCCGCACGGCCTTGCGCATGAGGGTGACGATATCCTCGTCATACATCTGCATCGGGCGCGCCGAGATGAGCGCCGCGCGACCGGAGGCGCGATTGACCATGGGCAGCTTGTCCGGATTGCGCGCGAGGGCGTCATCAGCCGACAGCACATGAACCGGATCGGTGACCTCGAGCCCAATGATCCGCGTGACCGCACCGGATTTCGGGCAGGTCCAGAGATCCTCAGTGGAGACCTGTTCGATCCTTTCGCCGCGCAGGGTTTCGACGCCGAGATCGAGCGTGCCCGCCGCGCGCGCCCGTTCCGTCTGATCGGCGATCCGGCGCATGAACTCGGCAAAAAGCGCGTTCTGCATGTGGATGGGCAGCGCCAGCACCCGGTTGAGAAACCGCTGGATCGGGGGCAGCTCTTCGAGCAGCACCCCGTCCTTGTCGATCAGCCGCAAAGCTGTCCAATCGGTGAAACTCTCGTAGCTCATCGCCTCGGCGCGCCCGGCGGCAAGATCGGCGAAATAGCCACGCAGTGCGGCCCGTGCGATCGGGCTTTCGAGATTGTCCTCCTCCCGGAACATGCCTTGCGAGCCGGTCTCGCGTTGGCCCTTGGTTAGGGCCCCCAGCTGGTCGAGGCGTTTGGCTATCGTCGAGGTGAAGCGCTTCTCGCCATGCACATCGGAGGTGCAGACCCGGAAGAAGGGCGCGCTCACCTGGGCCGATCGATGCGTGCGGCCCAGCCCCTGGATGGCCGCATCGGCGCGCCAGCCGGGCTCCAGAAGATAGTGCCGGCGACGTTTCTGGTTCTTCGCCGTCTGCGCCGCATGATAAGATCGGCCCGTGCCGCCCGCGTCAGAAAAGATCAGGATATCCTTCTCGCCGTCCATGAAAGCTTGGGTCTCGGAGGAATTGCTGCTGGCCGAGCGTTTCTCGATGAAGAGGTGGCCATCGTCCGCCTTCAGAGGTCGGATCGACCTTCCGGTCACTTCGGCCACGGCCTCGTCGCCAAAGGCCCAGAGGATCTGGTCGAGCGCCGACGGGATCGGGGCCAGCGTCATCAACTCCATCATGGCCGCATCTCGTAGGGCGAGCGCCTCGCGCGAGACAACGAGTGCGCCGGTCTCGTCCCTGAGCGGCTCGGCCATCATATTGCCGTCGATCTCGACCAGCTTTTGCGCGTGGATCGGGAAGGCCTGTTCGAGGTAGCCCAGAACATAGTCGCGCGGCGTCAAGGCACCCTCGACGAGCTCGTCGTCGGACTCCATCGTCTCAAGCCGGCGTTTCAGCAGGATCTCACCTGTCGAGACCACCTGGATGACGCAAGCGTGGCCCGCCACTAGATCGTCCTTGATTGCGCGGATGATACTCGGGGCTTTCATGCCCATCAGGAGATGGTTGAAGAAGCGCTGTTTCGTGCTCTCGAAGCGGGACTTGGCCGAGGCGCGAGCGGCCGAGGCATTGGTCTCCCCCGAGGCGTCATTGACGCCAGTCGCGGTCAAAGCGGCTTCGAGATTGTGGTGGATCGTCCGAAACGCGCCCGCGTAAGCGTCGTAGATCTCGATCTGGGCCGGGATGAGCGCGTGTTCGAGCACGTCATACTCCACGCCATCGAAGCTGAGGGCGCGCGCCGTATAGAGCCCGAGCGTCTTGAGATCGCGGGCGACCACCTTCATAGCAGCGACACCACCCGCCTCCATCGCCGAGACAAAACTCTCGCGGTTCGGGAAGGGATATTCGGGGCCTTGCCCCCAGAGCCCCAGCCGCGCTGCATAGGCGAGATTGTGCACGCTCGTAGCACCCGTGGCCGAGATGTAGAAGACGCGGGCGCGGGGTGCTGCCAGTTGCAACCGGAGGCCAGCAAGGCCCTGCTGGGAGGGTTTGACCCCCCTGCCCTGCTCGGACCCTGCCGCGTTCTGCATGGCATGGGCCTCATCAAAAGCGAGGACGCCGTCGAAATCAGCGCCCATCCAGTCGAGGATCTGGCTCCGTCGCGTGGTGCCGCATTTGCCCGCGGACCGCAGCGTGGCGTAGGTCACGAAGAGGATACCGTCGCCCATCGGGATGGGCTGGTCCGGTTTCCATTTGGAGAGCGGCTGGATGTCGGCGGGCGAGCCGCCGAGATCGGTCCAGTCGCGTATCGCGTCCTCGATGAGCGTCGCGGATTTGGAGACCCAGATCGCCTTCCTGGTGCCGGCCAGCCAGTTCACCAAGATGAGCCCGGCGCATTCGCGCCCCTTGCCGCAGCCGGTACCGTCCCCTAGGAAATACCCAAGGCGATAGGCACGTGCCTCCGGGTCATCATCGGCGCGCGTCAGTTTGGTCTGGTCGTCATCGATCGTGAACCGCCCCGGCAGGTCGCGCCCGTGGGCATCATGCGCCATGATGATCGTCTCGAGCTGCGCCTCGGAGAGATGCCCCTCCTCGATCAGCTTGGCGGGCAGGCGCAATTCCGCACTGGCCGCGCCTGATGGCACCGGCGGCGCGACAGAGGCCATGGCGATGCTCTCGACGAGCGGCGTGGGATGTTCCTGCGCACCCGCGATCTCGATCCGCTGCGGGCGGTAGCGCGCATAGATGTCCGAGACGGGCGTGTTGTCGCGCGGAGCCTCAAGGCTTGTGAAAGTGAGCGATATGGCAGCGTTGGTCTGAGCGTTGGACGCCGCAACTCTGGCAACTGGGTGCTTGCGCGTGACAGGTACTGGACCGACCGATCGCGCATGAGGGTTTGTCGCCGCCCGTTGGGCGGGGCGCGTCTCAGGCCGGTTTGCGGCCACGGTGTCGACAAAAGGAAGGGCTTCCTCAAGACCCTGAACCGCGGCGCGGATGAGTTCGCCGTCCTCCCGCACCTTGTCGAAGATCATGAGCTGGGTTTCGACAGAGGTGCCGAGCTTGCGGTAGACCTGCCCCGGCATCGTCAACGCCAGTCGCGGCGTCAGGAGACCGCAGGCGCGCGACCAATGCGCGGCATCACGCTCCGGGCTGAACCATGGCGGCATGATCGCCACCAGCCGCCCACCTGGTGCCAGGCGCTTGGCTGCCGCGACGAGATGTTTGGCAGCGATGTGCTTGTCTCGCGAGCGATCGACCGAGGAGGCAAAGGGCGGGTTCATCACCACGACGTCGGGTAGAACCGGCGTCTGCAGCAGATCGTCGATATGCTCGCCGTCATGGCTCGTCACCTCGCCGCCGAAGACCACGCGCAGGAGGCGCTGGCGCAAAGGGTCGATCTCGTTGAGCAGAAACGTGGCACCGGCCCGGGCGGCGAAAGCGGCCAAGGCGCCGGTGCCAGCCGAGGGTTCCAGCACGGTCTCGCCCTTACGAATGGCTGCCGCCCGCACGGCCAGGGCCGCGAAAGGCAACGGCGTGGAAAACTGCTGCAACCGGATCTGCTGCTCCGACCGGCGCGTTTCCGTGAGGAGCCGTGAGGCAAGCAGCTTTGCGGTGGCGATGTCACCTGCTGCACCGTCTCCACGCAGCAGCACCTGGATGGCCCCGGCCTGCATCAGGTCATAGGCCATGCGCCAGTCCCACGCGCCACTGGCATCGCTGCCGCCGAACGCCTGCCGCATGATGCGTGCGAGCGCCGAACTGCGCAGGGGCTGGTGATCGATCTCTGCGCCGATTTGCGCCAGCGCAGAGGCGAGATCAGCGTCGGAGATTGTGAGAGCCGGATTTGACGGTTTGGGCCTGGACATGGGGATTTTCCTTTGGATCAGGGTCTGAGTTCCAAAGGACAAAAAGCCTGCTTTCGCTTTTCTGGGTGACGTGGTCAGACCGCGCTGACCTCCAAGGCTTGGTCAGGGCTTGGATTGGCCCTGGCGCTTCGCATCAATCAAAGCCTGCGCGGCCTGCATTACCTGAACCTGTGAAGTTCCAGCGCGCGCATCCTCAAGCGCGGCCTGTGTCTGCGCACGAAACCACGCGTCATACGAATTGACATCAGCCGCCACGGAAATGCTCCTCGAGACCGAGGTGCGGCTGTTCCTTACCCGTTGGGTCCATTGCGCTTTCTCCGACTATACTATGGGTCGATGCTACATCACCCACAGTGGTGCCGTAAACGGCAAGGCCGAAAGGTTCACAGCTAATCGGGCCACTTACCGATCGGTCGCCGCTTCAAGAGACGTCTCGAACCGCTTGTCCGCCGCCTCAGCTTCTTTCAAGAGCGCGTCGAAATTGTCAGGTGGGTTGCCATCTTCCAACATCCCTTTGAAGGTCGCATAGGCATCCGTCTTACTGCCATAGGCGCGCAGGGTCTTGTCGTCGTTCACCCAGGCCACCACGATGACTTTGGCATCGCTGTTGAACCGGTAGAACAACCGATACTGCTGGAAGAATTTCGCGCGGAACCAGTGCTTGCGGTGATCCCCGAGCGTGCCGCCTTGCCGGAAGGCCGCAGCACCGGGATCTGCCGGTATGGCCTCGGTGACCAGCTTGAAGATGGCGGCCAGCCGTTTCGTCGGGTTTTTCTTGCGCCAGGTCTTTGGATCGCGTGCCTTTCGCGCCTCGACTTCCAGGGTCAGCCCTTCGAGCTGGTCAAGAAAGAGCGGATGCGCGTAAATCGACCATCCGTTTATGACAAGGGGCGCGTGGGCCGGCACGCTATCGCCGTTCATTCATCCTCGAGCGATAGCGGCGCATCGAGATCGACGTCAACGTCTCCGACCAGTGCTGCAAGACGGTCATGCAAAGCCCCATCGAACGCCCGAATGCGATCCGGATGCGCCTTGATATCGGCCTCGACAAAATCGAGAAACGCGCCGAGCGCGGGATCATCCTCGTCGCTGCGCACGGGCTCGATATAGACCCGGCCACTCGGCTCGGTGCAGTAGCGAATCTGGTCGCCCTTGCCCAGCTTGAGCTGCTTGCGCACACCCGCAGGCACGGTCGTCTGATACCGGTCCGTGAGTTTCGAGACGTCTTGTGCGAGTGCTGTCATGGCAGTCTCCTGAAAGAAAAGGGGCTTTGCTGCCCGTGATAGGTAATGCATTTGCATTGTCTTGTCAAGACAAGCCGCAGGATCTGCTGTCGCCAGCAGCTCGATGAACTGTCCGGCGCGGCACCTATTCTCGCCCCGCGAGATACTCCGCCAGCACCGGGCTGGCAGCACCTTTCGCGGAGCTGAGCAGCTCCGAACCCGCAAGCGTGGCCTTCGAGAGGCGTACGAGCCCGCAGGTTTCCTCGATGCGGTAGCAGCGGCGTTTTTGCCGCCCGCGCCTGTAGTGGGTCGCGGTGACGATCTGGCAGGTGCTGCCATCGGTGAGCGTCACAGGGGTCGCGAGCCTGATCTTGTCGCCTTCCTCGTAGTCCGGGATCGCAGCCCAATCCCGGCAGCGCTGACGCCAGGCATGGGCGTAGCTGTCCGGGTCTTTCAGGTTGGAGAGGAGCTCGATCAGCGCAAGGGGAGCGCGCGACTCATTCGGGCCAGCACTTTCCTCCATATCCTTGTAACCCCAGCAGCCGTCATCGTATCGGGTGAGGAAGACAGCTCCGAAAGTGATCGAGCCGTCCGCATCCGTGACATAGGTCGCGTCCTCGACAGGGGTGCCGTCGAGATTGGTGACCTTTGCCGCCGCATACCAGGTGGAGCCAACCTTACAGGCCTTGACCAGTTCTGTTTTGCGTGTGTCGCCCTCAAAGGTGCAGAGCCGGGCAATCTCCGCTTTCTCGTCCGCGTAGGTTTTGACGCGGCGGTCAGTGTAGAACAGCCATCCCATTTCAGAGTCCTTTCTCTCGTTGGAGAAAATTGTTGCCGCCAATGTCCCGAGAGGGCCGCAGGCCCGGCAGGGTATTGGCGATGCTTGTTTGAGAAAGGGCGCGTTATGCCACCCTCCGGTCATCGATCTCCATCAGCGAATCGAGAGGCACGCGATAGGGCTGCATGGCGTCGAAATCCTCGCAATTGCCACAGTTCTGCACGATCGCGAAGGTGTCGCAGGCATCCTTGAGGATGACCCGGAAGGTGCCGCCAAGACCTGAAGGCACCTCGTAGGTCCCGCCGATGAGATAATCCGACGCACGGCGCACGAAGACGCGGATGCTGTGACCATCGGTGGCGAACCGGATCGCCCCCTGCCCCCGGTCGATCAGCACCTGCACATCGTCGAGAATGTCGGTGTAGAACTGCCCGGTCAGATCACGAGACGCCATGCGGCGCTGAGCCATCCAATCGGTATCCCGAAACGGGTTCATGCCGTCGGCAAAGGCGAAGGACGGATCGGCCTGTTCGGTCGTGACGATGCGGGTGGTTGTGCCGTCGATGCCGTTCGAGCGCAGATGCACGCCGTTGCCGACGATGAGGATCAGGGCCGGCCTGTCCACGGGCCCGTTCCAGTTGGGCAGGAAGGTTTTGCAAGCGCGCGCATGGGCGATCTGCGCCGCAACGGCTGAGGCAGAGAACTTGAGAATAGCCATGGGGATGTCTTTCTGTTCGGTGTGGGAAGATGGACCCGCGCGGGCATTGCGCCTCGCGCGGGTCGCGAGAGGACTCAGGCCGCTTGCGCGATCTCGCTGTCAGGTTCCGGGGTTTCCGCAGTGGGCTCCGCGTTATCAAAAGCGACACCGTAGGTCTGCATCATAGGGGGGCACCAGGCGGCCACGGCAGCGCGCTGCGCTTCCGTGAGCGTGGCGAAGGGCTCGGCGAAGAGCTTGTCGCAGAAGGCCACAATCTCCTTCTTGCTCGACGAGGCCAACGTCACCGCCTCCTGGGCCAGGCCCAAATCCTCGCCGAGGATCTTCAGGAGCCAGGCCTTCTTGAAGCGGTTGAAGAGCGCCGCATTCGGCGTCCAATGCGCCCGAATGTCGGGCATGATCTCGATCTCGAAGTCATGCATCAGGCTGTCGCGCCGCGGGTCCCGCGCGAAGCAGGACTGCGTCGTGCTGGCCGTCGCATAGGCGACGAGCTTGGCCTTCTCGCCTGCCTCCAGCGCGCGGAACGCCGTGAACTGATCGGCTGGGGACCGGGCCTCATCGAGCCACGAGAGGTCAAGCGCATCATGCGCCGCCGCCACCTGCTCAAGCGAGGTCTCGTCGATCTCGTCCATTTTGGCATGGCTGCGGTATTCCTTGCGGGCATCGATCTTGATCGCCTGCGTGACACTCATGCCGCTGGCCAGAACGTCACTGACCAGCTTGAAGAGCGTCAGATCGAGCGTGGCCTCGGGATGCAGCGCCATCGCGGCCCCGAGCGCCATGGCCCGCTCGGTCTTGAGGTCCTCGGCCAGCGAGGCCGGGTAGCTGATTTCGCCAGCGTCGGGGGCCTCCTCTCCGGTGGTGTTGGTCGAGGAACTGGGCGCGCCCTCTTCTTTCACGATGTCCTCCGGGCGGACGAGGCCCACATGGAGCGTGATCTGCCCGTTCGACCAAGACGCAATCACGCCTGCACGGGCGAGATCATCGGCGCTGTAGGCCTCCTGCAGATCGCGGGCTTCCTCTTCCAGAGCGTCCACCCGGTCGTAGAGCGCATTGTAAGCGTCGTCTTCGAGCCCCTCATCCTCCATCTCGAGCTGCAGTTTCTCAAGCTCGGCGGTGATCTCGTCGATGCGCTTCTGGGCCGCCTCATCTGGCTCGATCGGGCCGGGATAGACGCGGCCATAGTCGGCCATGGTCGCGTAATCATAGCGCACCAAAGCATCAGCCCAAGCAAAGCCCAGTTTTGCGCGGGCCTCCTCGGCGGCGGCACCGAGCTTCTCGAGCAGGATGGTCTCGACCAGTGCGGCGTCTTCCAGCACCGAATGCTCTTCCAGAAGATCGGCCGCGACAGCGCCGCCGCGGGCCTCATAGTCCTCGCGCACGAAGGCCCCGATATCGTCGCTGACCTGCACGCCTCGAGACTTCAGCGCCTGACGGACCGTGTAGGCTTGCAGATAGCTATCTTCCTTGGTGAGCGCGTCATAGACCTCGCGCTGCACCTCCTGGCTCGGATGCTCCGCAAAGGCCTTCATCGTATCGAGCGTGATCGTCTTGGCCCGGGCCGCGGCGCGGATATCGGGATGGATCAGCCCGTAGCGCAGCCGGCCTTTCACGGCGGCAACGGTCGTGCCGAAGGTCTTGGCGATCGTCTCGGGCGTTTGGCCGTCGACTTCCATCATCCGGGCGAAAGCCTCGAACTCGTCGATCGCGTTCATCGGCGCCTGGGTGACGTTCTCGGCGAGCGACAGGACCGTGGTGACATCGCAATCCTCTGGCACAAGACGGCAGTCGATCTTGGCCTTCGCCGTGAAGCCCTTCGCGGCCTTGTCGGCGACCAGTTCCTTCAGCGCGGCATGTCGCCGGCCACCGGCAAGCACGGCGTATTTGCCGTCGAGCTTCTGGACAAGGAGCGGCTGGAGCAGGCCCAGCACAGCGATGCTGGCCTTTAGATGCGCGATGTTTTCGGGATCATAAGTTTCCGGCGAGTTGCTGCGCACATTGGCGGGGTGAGCTGTCAGATCGCCAATGGCGACGGTGAGGGGGGTAAAACTTGCGGTCATGGGATATCCTTCCAGGTGGGTGAGGTATGGCCTGCGCCTTCACGCGCGTGACCAATCCCCGGCTTCGGGGATCACAACGATAGAAGGCCCGCTTTGCCTTTTTGGGGCAGCGGACCTTCATCGCCTGAGATGTCAGGGGGAGGCGTCCCCTGCCCCTCTACCAGTCGCGCGCCAGCATGATGGTCAGCACGCGCATTGTGGTGGCAGGGTTGTCTGGGGCCTCGGCCCCGTAGCGGAAGTCGGAATCCGCCTCATAGAAGTTTCCATGCAGGAGGTCGCGCTGATCGGATAGGTTGGGCGCAAACTCAAACAACAGGAGATTTCCAAGATGATGACGCCAACCATTGCGGCAACCTGCTTTGTCGCCATTGATCTGAGCAAATCGAAATGGCTTGTGGCGCTTGATGCGCCGCAGTTGGCCAAGATCAAATCCGTGCGTTTGGACGGGTTTGATACGGCAGGACTGATTGATCTGGTTCGAGCGACCGTTGCGGAGGCGATTGAGCTTTGCGGGCCTGATCAGCGGCCGATCGTTTGCTTCGAAACTGGATACGATGGTTTCTGGCTGCAGAGGCTGCTGTCCAACGAAGGGATCGAGACTTTGGTTGTGGATCCGACCAGCTTTCTCGTGAACCGCAAAGCGCGCCGGGTCAAAACGGATCGCGTCGACGCCGAAGGCATGGTCGTTCTGCTGAAGAACTACTGTTTCGGTGATCGAAAGGCATTCCGCACTGTGCGCGTCCCGACCGTTGCTGAAGAAGACGCCAAACGCTTCCATCGAGAGCGCAAGAGGCTGATGAGCGAGCGCACTGGCCACATCAATCGCATTCGTGCCCTCCTCGCCCTGCAAGGCGTCCGGCATATCAATCCAGCGATGGTCACATGGCGCAAGAAACTGGAGGGCCTCGAAACTGCCGATGGCCGCCCTTTCCCCGATCAGCTCATGCGCGAGATCGTGCGATCTTTCGAACGCTTGGAACTGACGAACAAGATGATCAAGGCTCTGGCCGAGGAACGCGACGAAGCTCTTGCAGCTGAATCTGAACAGTTCCCCGAGCACGAAAAGGCAGTGCTGCTCGAAGGGCTTCGCGGTGTTGGACGACACAGTGCGATGCTCTTGTCCGCAGAGGTGTTCGGGCGAGAGTTCAAGAACAGGCGGCACCTGTCTTCCTATCTTGGTCTGACGCCCAGCCCCTATTCCAGCGGTGACGTGGAACGAAGCCAAGGGATCAGCAAAGCTGGCAATCGACCGGCGCGAACCCTCGGGATCGAGCTGGCGTGGTGCTGGCTGCGGTATCAGCCACAAAGCGCACTCGCGCGCTGGTTCAGAAAATACACTGCTGAACGCCCAGGGGTGAGAAAGAAAGTCGCCATTGTGGCTCTTGCCCGCAAGCTCATCGTGGCTTTGTGGCGATATGTGGAAACGGGACTTGTCCCGTCTGGCGCGGTTCTGAAGGCGGAGGTGTAATACGGGATACTGAAACTTCAGAATAACGCGCAACGCCGGATGGTTGAGTGACCGAGAAGATTGATGGTCTTCACAAACCCTGTAGAAGTTTGGTCCCAACCAAGGCGGCTCCATTCCGGGAACGTGAACGGAAATTTGGTTCGGGCAGCACGCCCACCGTATGCAAGTCGATGCCACTGGAGTGAGCATATTTGAGGAGCCAAACCAGCGTTGCACTAAACGAAAAGGACTTGAAAATGTAATTTCCTCATGCAGGTCAATTTTCCAGAACACGGTCTCGCCCCGGATCTCGACCGCCCCGAAATCGTGCCAGCCTTCAGGGTCATTCTCAGGCTCGAACATGGCAAACTCGCCAGTTGCCTTCACCGCCTCGGCCATGAAGCCGTCGCCAGCCTCCATTAGCGAGCGGGTGACATGCATCCGGCCCTGTATGGGCTGCACCGGCGGCACCCCGAGGCACGCAAACTTGCGAAACGCGTCGTTCTGCGCTGCGATCACACTCGGATCCGGGCGGTCTGTCTGGGGTTGTGCGGTGATGGTCATAGGGCTCTCCGTTGAGAAGTTGAAACACCCTTCCCAAAGCCTGCTTTTTCTTTTCCGCGGGGCGGAGGAACAAAGCAGAAGGCGCCCTACCCGAACAGCCCCTTGGGTCTGTAATTCGGGTTGGGGATGGTTTCGATCCAACCGCCTTGTTCCTTGATGCTCTCAAGTGCCGCCGAGAGCGGATAGGCACCCTCGGACGGGCTCCACCAATAGGCACCGCGTTTGAAGGTGATGATCTTGCGGCGGCCGTCGTTGAAGCAGGCCACCCGCAGCGTCTTGGGTTCCTTACGTGACATGGGCATCTCCGTTCTCCCTGTGGTCAGGCGGCCTCGGCGCCCTCCCTTGCACTACCCGCCTCCGATCTGGCGATCAGGTAATCACAGGCACGCTGCGCATCCGCGGCGTGCCGGAAGATCGCACCCTTGTCCGACCGAAGAACGCGCAACCAGTTGTGGAGATAGGCGGCATTCATCTCGAGCGTATGGGCCGTGAAGCCGAGCGTCTGACCCAAGAACACCGAGGTCAGTTCCGCGACGATCTCCTCGCGCGCGTAGGAGGTGTCGCCGAACTGCGAGAGCCCGAAATCGCGGTTCAGTCGATGGGGGGCTTTCGTGGCATGGGCCAGCTCATGCGCCCAGACCCCGTAGAAATTGCGCGGATCGTGGAACCGGGTGATCGACGGCATGTAGACCTTGTCCACGGGTGGCAGATAATAGGCTTCCGTGCCCGTGAAGACGGTCGTGATGTCGATCGCGTCGAAGAACGCCTGCATATGCGGGATGGGCTCGGACGGCGGGTGCTCGGGCGCGGGCTCCGGGTCTGGATAGAAGCTGTCGGGCAGGCCCTCGATCTGGCAGGAATTGAACACGCGGTAGGATTTTTGGAAGCGGAAGATGCGGGCTTCCTCGGAGTGATTATCCCCGTCGCTGCGGTCGTCCTCGCCGCCGGCGTCTTTCCGGCTTTGACCGTAATAGACGACGACAGAGGACTTCTCGCCCTTGCGGACCTTCGCATCCAACGCATTGGCTTGCGGCAGCGTCATCCAGAAGGGCGAGCTGTGGCCCGCCATCACGGTGCGCATGGTCAGCAGGAAGTTGTTGACCCCTTGGTAGGGCTCACCCCCCACGCGCAGGGGGCGGGAGCTGCCGCCTGCGGTCCAGGGCTTGCGCCACGGCAGAACGCCGCGCTCGATGATGCGGATGATTTCGTTTGTGATGACCTCGGAGGCATCGAATTTTGGCATGCGGGATCGGGCCATGGCTGGCGTCCTTTCGTGTGTGGGTGAGAGGGAATGGTGATCAGGTTGACTGGCGGGGGCGCGGATCGTTGGCGATCCTGGCACCGAGGGCTTCGACCATGTCGATGTAGGTGGTCAGCGAGACAGCCCGGCCAAGAGCGCAAGGGTCAGGTTCGACCGATCCGTCTCGTGTCACACGGGGCAGGTTCGCGAAGGCGATGCCATCGGTGACGGGTCGGATATCGATGAACGGCGTGCCTCGTGCGACCGCTAGAGCGGCCAAGGGAAAGCGCTCGATCGGCGCGAAGGTCGACACGGTGGTCCAACCGAGATGGAGGAATGTCCCACCCTCCCCGCAGATCACATGCGCGTTTGGCAATGACGCCGCCTGCCTGAGATAGCCGAGATCGCGGAGAACGGCTTTCCGCTCAAGCTTCCGTGCCAGCCCTGTCTGACCGGCTCGGCACAGCTCTCTATGCCGCCACCAAGAGGCAGCGGTCGCGCGCAACACGCGCAAGACACCTGTTTGCATGGGAATGCCCTTCATCCGGAAAAACAGACCGGAACCCGGCCCGGACCCATCTGAGGGACCCCAAAGGCCCTCATCCGTCAGTCACAAAACACGAAGAAAACTTTCACTTTCCAACCGCCAACTGGACGGTGGAAACTGACAAGGGTCCGACACCACCGCGGTTCCCAAGGACTTCATGCAGTCAGTGCCGGTTGGGGTCCAAGATCGGCAAGGTATATCGGCAACCCCAGCCCGACCGCAGTAGTCTTTGGCTTATTATAAATAACTTATCTGACGTTCTCGATCGGCAAAAAACGCGCCTACTGCGACTTTTCAGGCCCAAAAATCAGAATTTCCGGCGTTCAGAGGAATGCAGCGTTACGGATTAGCATGGGAAACGAAGGCACAGCACCTCCTGACAGCTTGAAATTCAGCAATACTGTCGTTATATACCGTCAGTATCACTGTGGGAGCATAGATCATGCACATCACGAACTTTGCTGAAGCTGGGCAATTCGAACCGCGCAAGATCGCCGCGGTGCTACGCACGTCAGCAGAAGAGATCGCATTGACAGTCGGTTTGGGCAAAGACGCGTTGCAGAGGCGAGCCCGCATCGGTTCGGACAAGACGCAGCGCCGTCTGCGCGAATTGGTAGAGGTGCTGAACAAAGTCGAGCCCCGCTTCGGCTCGGAACTGATGGCCTATGCATGGTACCGGTCAGAGCCCCTGCCCGGCTTTGATGGCCGGACAGCCATGCAGCTGGTGCAGGAAGGCAGAGCTCAGCAAGTTCTGGAATACATCGATGCGGTCGATGCGGGCGTCTTTGCCTGATGCCGCTGAAAGATGGGCACTACACAGGGCCACTCTATCGCGCCCTGAACCCGGTCTATGCGCGTGAACCTCTGTCCGGACGAGGCGCTGAACTCTATGGAGGGCGCTTTAACGCAAAGGGCACCCCTGCCCTCTACACCTCGCTGGATCCCACGACTGCTCTCCGAGAAGCCAACCAGGTCGGCAGCCTGCAACCCACGATCCTGGTGTCCTACAAGGCCGACCTTGGGCCTATTTTCGATACCCGCCATCAGGACGGACTTGACCGGTATGGCGCGACCGAGGCGATGCTTGCCGACCCTGCATGGCGCATGAAGATGCTCGATGGCCAATTGGTACCGACACAGGATTTAGCACGCGCCCTCATAGCAGAACGGTTTGCGGGGCTCCTGATCAAGAGTTTTGCGAAGGGCGCGTCGTCGTCGGACCTCAACATCGTCCTGTGGGCCTGGACTGACAATGAAGGTTCGTTGGAAGTGGTGGATGACGAAGAACGGCTGTCACGCATGTGAGTTGTGAGACTTGGTGCCGGATCTGTCCACCGCGGTGGACATCGGCCGGACGGAGGAACATGGAATGACCGCGCAGTATCGGCCTATTGGAATTTGGCTCGTTGGCTTTGATGCATGTGGAGAGACCACGCGTCATTGGACTAGTTGTGACTTCTCATATGGTTGTTCAGAGCCATTGTCGGAGCTTGGCCATTGAGGGCTGAGTGTGGTCTTCGAAGGTTGAACCAGTCAAGCCATCGCGTCAGGTCGGAGTTGCGTGCAGCGGAGGAGGCGTAGGTCGCTCCGTAGGCCCAGTCGCGGATGAGGGTCTGGATGAAGCGTTCTGCCTTGCCGTTGGTTTTGGGCGTGTAGGGCCGGGTCCGGATATGACGGATGGTGTGTGCGTCGAGGATCTGGCGGAAGAGGCGCGATCGGTAGCATGACCCGTTGTCGGTCATCACCCGTTCGACCTTGATGCCGCGCGCGGCGAACCAGGCCCGCGCGCGGCCCAAAAAGGCGGTGGCGCTCTCCTTCCGCTCGTCGGGCAGGACCTCGACATAGGCCAGCCGGGTCGCGTCATCGACGGCGACATGGACAAAGTCCCAGCCGGCGCCGCGGCTCGATCCCTTCGTCCGTGACCCCGTGACGCGATGGCCCGGCCGGTCGAAGCGACCCAGCTTCTTGATGTCGATATGGATCAGTTCGCCCGGCCTCTCCCGCTGATAGCGCCGGACGGGTGGCGGCGGATCGAGCGCCGCGCGGCGTCCGACACCATGACGGGCCAGCCACCGCGCGACGGTCGAGCGGGCCAGGCCGAGGCGCTCGGCGATGACCGCCGCCGCCATGCGGAAGCGGCGGCGCAGATCGAGGATCAGAGCGATCCGGGCCTCACCGAGACGCCCTGGGCGCCGAACGGGCGCGCTTGCGCCATTGCCGAGCGCGCCATGACCGCCCTCCCGGTATCGTCGGAGCCATTTGTGGATCGTGCGCACCGACACGCCGAACTCCTCGGCGATCTGCCGGGCGGGCCGACCTGCGGCATGGCGGGCGACGATAAGCTCTCGACTATGAACAGTGAGACGTGCACCTTGATGTGGGTTGTTCATCCTTCGGGGTCCTCGGCTGGAGTTTGGCGATTGCAGCCTAACTCCGAACCGGATGAACAACCTACTGAGAGTTCACAACTAGTTGCCAGTCAGACGTCCACCGCGGTGGACACTAGGCGGTTTGCATAGCAGTTTTGGATAGACGCTTGATCAAAGCCATTGGATCAAACTGGTCTTGACGTTGGCCCAAGGTAATACTGTGAAAATACGCTCCAAAGTCCCTGATGCGTTTTCCAAGTTGTAGCATGATGAAGATCGCGCATGATGCTTTCTGAGCTCCTACTGCATTCTTGGCTTTTTCGAATGTATCTGGGTGAATCCCCATCATGGGTGCAAGTGTTCGAGCATGGTTTTCAATGTCCAACCAGTCTCTAAGCCTCTCTGTGGAGAAGGACGTCGCTTGATCGCAAACTGAGGTTAGCAAGTCTGGTTTCAGAGCTTCATTGCCTATGTTGCTATCTAAATCTTTTTTTTCTTCTTCAGACTTAGATTGGTGCCGGACAGTTTGTCTGTCATTGGCGGGCAATTCTACAGTTTCTGGTGGGTCATCTGGGGTATGTAAACTCTGGCATTCTCTGTCTGTGTCTGCGAGTAGCGCGTGGTATTCAGGGAGGCTCAGCTTCCTGCGTAGAGCTTTCCGTGCGTGGCTGATGAATGTGTTGCTGGGATCATGCTCTTCCAAATGGGCGAGCTTTGTAAGGATCTGTTTGCGGGCAAATATCCGATCCCGCCGGTTATTTTCCATCTCATGTGCGATGGCGACAAGCTCGTTCGCGCGTTGGAGGAGGGGGGTTAGAGACAGTCCATAGCTAATGCATTGACCGCGGGATGAGCGAACGCGGTAGCGCTTTCGGTTCGAGCTGTCATTGCGCTTGATGAAACCGAGTTCAACGAAACGGTTGATGTGTCTGCGAAGGGTCCGCTCGTCGATACCGCCGACGCGCTGGCAAATCGAGTTGTTGGACGCGAAAACCGTTTCGCCATGGCCTGGTTTCAAGAAACTGAGCATTGCTTGAAGTGTTTGGATATGGCCAGGACGTAGACCGAACACGCTGCGTGCATCTCTCAGTGCCCTGAAGATGGTCCAAATGTCGGTTTCGGCCGCAGAAATTGGACCGCGTGATGCATCAGCACCAGCGGTTCCGATCGATAGTTTTGTAAATGCCATGGTTTGTTCACGACGACCGTTTTGGCCCACAACTTCCCAGTCGCTTCCCAAGATTTCGCTCAGGAAAAGGCAATAAAAATCCGTCCACCGAATCGGTGACTCTTGACCGGTTTGCTGGAGGTTGCTACATCATGAGTGCTAATCGAATGATGAGGGCTCTCCAGGGGAAACTTTGGGGGGCTCTTTTCTTTCTGGTCTTCGCTTTTCTCCTCTGCTCGCGTTACTCTGTGTGGCTTGGGTTAGGACCCAGAGCCGCTCTCATTCCGCCACTGTTCGAAAAGCTGCAAAAGCGTTGCCTCCGCGCGCTCTTCGAGCCATCGGCCGAATTCTGGGTTGTCCTTCTTGGCGATCTTGATGGCGATCGTTTTTTGATCGACTGTCAGCGTTCCCACAGAGCTACCGTCCCCATCTTTGACGACGGACGTTAGGCCGCGGTTAGCTTGCTTCTTGTCGCTACGCGCCTTGTTCGAGCAAGCCGAGTAGACTGCCTGAAACTTCTCCGCGCTTGGAGTGTCGTCGGGCAGGGCGGCAATCGCCTCTTTGGCCGTGTTCACCAGATCTATCTTTTTCGAGAACGCGGCCAGGTCACCCCATTGCCGTCGTCCGATGCCATGTGCCGGCCCGATCAGCTGTACAAGCCCTTCTGGCAGTTGCTCTATGACGACGCGATGGTTGGATACGCCCTGCCGTGTTAAGCCTAGAGCATCCTGAATAACGTTTGGCTTGTAACCTGATTCCTGCATCTCTTTGATAAAAAGAGATTTCTCGATAAAAGACGGGTCTAGTCGGAGGTTGTTCTCTTGGCCCTGTGCGATCAGAGATGCGTCGTCATCCAAGGTTCGAACGATCGCCTTGACCGTTCCCCCGACCATGCGGATTGCTGCAAGTCTGCGTCGGCCGTAGATGATACGGTATCTGTCCGGTTGGGTCGATGGACGGACCATAATTGGCACTTGTTGCCCATGCTTGCGAATGCTTTCGGCCAACTCATCAATACTGGAATCCTCCAGCACCAACCGATCGCGCAGACCATCCATATCAATCTGATCGGGCTCGAGGTCCCGAATGGAATTCGCGGTGATCTCGCGCAAAGAGTCGCGCAAGCCGCCAACAGATCCTGGCAGTTTTGCCGCTTTTGGCGGGGTAGGGGAGGGGGCCGCGCTCTCCTTCTCGTCCTTTGGAGGCTGATTGAAGATATTTCGGGCCATCAGCGACGCCCCCATGCCATTTGGATTGTTTGTTCCAGCTCATCGCCAACGCCGTTCACGCTAGTCAGAGCGCGATCAATCGTTTTCCTGATGAACTGGCTCGGATCAACTTCGTAGACGGTTTGCTGGGTCATACCGGCGTCCGAGATTGCTGTAGACTTCAGCATTGGCTCAGTCATGACCTGTCCGGCCAAGATCGATCTCAGGTAGCCCGCCATCTGGGTCTGAGGCCCGTCCGACGGCTCGTATCTCGTGATCAAGAACTTTACGAAGTCCCATGTAACGCGCCGGCCAATGGCTTCTTCGACAGCCTTTACCGTTTCTGAGGCAAGTTTCAGAAACTGGCTCATTGAAGCAATGTCGAGCATGCCTGGTACGACCGTTACCAGGAGTCCCGTCGAGGCTGCCAACGCCGTTAGGGTCAGAAAGCCAAGTTGAGGCGGGCAGTCGATCAGCACGATGTCGTAACTCGCCTCAACTTCCTCAAGCGCTAAGGCGAGGCGCTCCGCAAATATGGGCTGCACCCGACGGGCGAGGGCGTTTGCCGTCTCAGTTTCGTATTCCGAGAGCATTAGGCCCGCCGGAACCATATCGAGCTTATGGAAGTAGGTCGTTTGGATGACGTCGGAGAGTGGGACTTGCTCCTCATATCTCAGAGCATCATAGATTGTGCCGCCTTCAGCGAACTCGAGCTCAGGCCGAAAACCGAAAAAAGTGGTCAAACTTGCCTGCGGATCGAGATCCAAGACCAACACTCGGTAACCTCGCAAAGCATACCTTTGTGCAAGATGGATCGTTGCTGTTGTTTTTGACGATCCGCCTTTGAAATTGACGACAGATATCACCTGGAGACGATCGCCTTCACGTCGACCGGGGCGGTAGCTTTCTGCGTTCTTTCCGGTGCGCCCCAGAATGTCGCGCAGCTTATCGATCTCTTGGGCTGTGTAGAACCGGTGTCCGCGGTTGTCTGTATGAACTTCCGGGAAGCTGCCGTCCTTGTGCCGGTTGCGCAGGTTGGATGTGCTAACGCGCAGGAGGCTGGCAACTTCGGTAGAACTGAAACGGCGCAGGGACTTTCGTTCTTCGGGCTCGAAAGCGATCTTCATCTGGCGATCCAATGATTCAGCCAGATTGTCGGCAAATGCTCCGATGTCGGAAGAGCCTATGCCTTGCGCGTATCCAACGTTACGATCATCCATGTCCTGCCGCCCACTCTCGGCCTCTGTTGAGGCTCTTGGTTATTCTGACGGTGTACAGCGCGTCTGACGCGTTTTGCCGTCAGAACGGGAATGCCACGATTAAGTGAGTCCGGCAAGAAGAATCTAGATGTAGTGTGAAAGTTATCCACAGCACCAATACGTACAGTCACATCAAGATAACCGCAAGTTGTTGATTTTATGGCAATAAGTCCACAAGACCGTGCTTCAAGCCACTCATGAGGATTGTTTGGACGGTATTGGCTAAACCCATGCAACCAATGGCACAATTGACCTTCTGACAGTGTTTGGAGCGATAGATTCAGCTGTTTGAGCCTCTGCTAGTTACAGTTGGGAGTGAGCCGATTCTGATGAAATTAAGCCAAGCCGCTCCGCGCGTTCGAGCAACATTTTGACCGAAGACGGCTGCCAGCTGGCACGACCTCGAGGGGTCCGTTCGCGCATCGATTCCAGCCGGTCGCAGATCGCTTGCAGCGTGATTTCAGGGTCCGCGCCTTTGATCGCTGCGACGATGGCCGGCAGGCGGTCATCGGTTTCGCGGCGTCCGGCGCGCCCAAGCACCTCGGCAGGAAGGAACCCGTCGCGCACATATGCCTTCACAGCGCGGAGCAGTCGGCTTTGTGTCCAATGGCGATCTGGGGACAGGGGGCCATTGATGATCCGCAGCAGGTCTTCCCAGGCCATATCCGGCCGCAAGCGGCGCACATGGGGCACCCAATCCTGCGCGGTCTCGTTGAGGCGCTCCATATAGCCGTCCTGTCGCGCAAGCCGCACCTTGCGCAGCGCGGCGGGATCCTTGGCGCGTAGCCCAGGATTGCCACCAACGCGCCCTTTTGCGCGCGCAGAGGCAAGCCCGGCCTTGGTGCGTTCGCGGATCAGAGCGCGCTCGAACTCGGCCGCGGCACCCAGAACCTGCAGCGTGAACTTGCCTTGCGGGGAGGCGGTGTCGATGGGGTCCTGCAGCGAGCGGAAGAAAGCCCCCTTGGCCTCCAGCCGTTCGATCACCTCCAACAAGTGCGACAGAGACCGCGCAAGCCGGTCGATACGTACGACAACCAACGTGTCGCCGCTCTGGACACGTTCGAGCACCCGCGCAAGTACCGGACGGGCGCGATTGCCGCCCGAGGCGTGCTCTTCAAAGATCTCGACGCAACCCGCAGTTTGTAGGGCCTCAGACTGGGGCAGGGGGGTCTGATCCTCTGTGGAAACACGGGCGTAGCCTATCAGGGGCATGAAAACGGGCCGTTTGCAGTTTAATATGTCACAAGTAAACGACCGTTTGTAAACGGATGCAAGGGCGATCTCTGTGCCCCTGCTCAACGGAAAGCCCTTGGTTTCCATAGGCTGAGCGCGATCAGAGAGCCCTCGCCGACCATCGCCCGCGCGTGCTATATAAGAAGCGCGGGTGCACTCTGACAAAACCCTTGGGTAAAATGCAAAAACCCAGTATTTTGCACATATGAAGCCTCAAGCGCCTGCCTTTCATGATGAATCGGACGTTCTCTTTCTCGATGCTGAGGAGGTGGAACAGTCGTCCGAGGACGATCTTTGGTTCCTGCCCGGTCCCATGGAAGAGGAGCCGGATTATCTGCCGCCCGGACCGCGGGCCGAACCGCGTGAAGCCGAGATCCTCGACGATTGGCGGAAAGCAGAGGCGGGTCATGCCGCGCGTCTTGCCCGTGTGGCCGGTCGCGTCGGCGCGCTGGACGACCGCCTGAAGCGCAGCCCGGAAGGATGGCGGCACAGGCTTGCCCTGATCGAGGCTGCCGACCTCAGCTGGTTCGCGGGTGACCGCATTGGCCCGGATCGCATTGCTATTTGGATATCCATGCGCCTGTCAGGCGTTCAAGAGGACCCCGCAGGACTGGCGCGTGTCGGTTGGGCGGTACGTCGTCTGACAGGGGGACCAGGCCCCGAGGTGGACCTTTCTGCCTTCCTCGATCGTCGCGATCCCGAGAACATGGTCGATGACGCCGAGCCTTTTGCGGATCGCGCGGGCGGTTGGCTGAACCTGATGGCGCAAGCCGCCGAGCTGCACCCGATAACCCGTGCCTGCGCGGGTTATCACCTCTGGAGCCTTGCGGGCCTTGGGCAGCAGGGCGATCGAATGGAAGCGGCAGTCACGGCCGCGCGGATCGCGGCCAGCGAGGGCAAGGGAGCAGTCTTTGCACCTCTGGCCATGGGTGGGGCAGGGGGGCTGCGCGCTGGCGGCCCACCCGCTGACCGTTTGGCGTGTTGGCTTGAGGGGATGGAGACGGCATGTCTGACAGCAATGCGGCACCTAGACGATATTGAAGCATGGTCAGCGCGGGCGGAAGCCGAAATGACACCGCTTTCGGGCAAGACCCCGCGCGCCTTGCGCGCTGTGCTTACCGAATGGCCCCTTGTCTCTGCCCCGATGGGCGAGGTCCTGACCAACGCTAGCCGTGCCGCCGTTCAACGCAATCTCGCCTGGATGGAAGCGCGAGGCTTGATCCGCGAGGTGACCGGCCAGGGGCGATTCAAGATATGGGTAGCGGCACGATCTTGAATCTTCCAGTTCGATGCATGGGAGCTTCAAGAGTTCGGGAAGTTCGTGTCATAGTTTTCAGTTTCCAGAAATCGCGTCGAGCACCGGACAGTTGGGGACTTCGGCGCCAGAACACCTGGATGCCGTTGCAGCGAGGACGGATTCGATCCGCCGGAGGTCTGCAATCTTCGCACGCACATCAGCAAGGTGGCGCTCTGTTCTCTCCTTGACGTCGGCGCAAGTCGGGGCGGCTCCGTCCTCCAGCCCCAAAAGCCCGCGAATGTTTTCCATGGAGAACCCGAGTTCCCGGGCACGCAGGATGAAGCGCAGGCGTGTGGCGTGTGCGGTGGCATAGATCCGGTAGCCGGCATTGGTCCGGGGTGGGTCAGGCAGCAGGCCCGTTTTCTCGTAATAGCGGATTGTTTCGATGTTGCATCCGGTCGCCCGGGCCAGGTCGCCGCGTGTTAAGCCGCTCTCGCGTTCGTGATCGGTCATGGGCAGGTTTCCTCTTGAGCCTGTAGTTACTACAGACCCTACACCCATCATCAACCACAGACGAGAGGTGCGCGACATGACACTGACAGACGACAGAACAGACACTTCAGCGGCGGATCGCCCCGCCCGAAAGGGTTGGCTTGCGGCGGGCGGGGTTGTGGGCGCCTTTTTCGCCTCGGCCTGCTGCATCGGGCCGCTGGTGCTTCTGACTCTCGGCATCTCGGGCGCCTGGATCGGCAACCTCACGGCACTGGAGCCTTACAAGCCGATCTTTGCCGTAATCGCGCTCGGCTTCATCGGGGCCGGGTTCCGGCAGGTGTATTTGCGCAAGCCGACCGTCTGCGAGCCTGGTTCCTACTGTGCGCGCCCATCCTCGGCGCGGATCACCAAGACCGCGCTCTGGGCTTCCCTGATACTCGTCGTCGCTGCACTCACCATCGACTGGTGGGCCCCGCTTCTCTACTGATCCCGAAAGGACACCCTCATGAAGACGATCCTTGCCCTTGTTCTGTTCGGCCTGACCGCCACAGCACCCATCACGGCCATTCCTGCCGTCGCGCAAACCGTCGCCGCCGAGCAGACCGTCACCTTCGCGGTGGACAACATGACCTGCGCGCTCTGCCCGGTGACGGTGAAGCGCGCGATGGAAGGCGTCGATGGCGTGCGCGCCGTCGAGATCGACTTCGAGGCGCGCACCGCTACTGTCGTCTTCGACACCGCCGCGACCAGCGCCGAGGCGATCGCGACCGCGTCGGCCAATGCAGGCTACCCGGCGCGCGTCTCAGGTTGACGGGATGAGCGAGCAGACCGACCGCAAGATGATCGCGACAGGGATCGTCGGCACCGTCATCGCGGCGCTCTGCTGCTTCACGCCGATCCTGGTCGTTCTTCTCGGCGCCGTGGGCCTGTCGGCTTGACTTGGCTTGGCTGGATAGACTACGTGCTGCTGCCCGCGCTGGCGTTTTTTATCGGCCTGACCATCTATGCCGTCTGGCGGCGGCAGCGGCGCAGGGCATCTCAAGAAAATGGATGAGTTCATGAAATACGAAACCAAGGCACCCACGGGCGATTTCGACCTTGCCGTGATCGGCGCCGGATCGGCTGGCTTCTCCGCCGCGATCACCGCCGCCGAGGGCGGCAAGCGGGTCGCGCTCATCGGGCATGGCACCATCGGCGGGACCTGCGTGAACGTGGGCTGCGTGCCCTCCAAGACGATGATCCGCGCTGCGGAAGCCCTCCACAGTGCGCAGTCGGCGCATCGTTTCCCGGGCCTCAGCGGAGAGGCGCAGGTTGCCGACTGGTCGGCGCTGGTTGTGGCCAAGGACGATCTGGTCGCGACGCTGCGCCAGAAGAAGTACGCCGACCTGCTGCCGGGCTACGATGGAGTGACTTATATCGACGAGGGTCCGGCGCAGCTCGTCCCCGGCGGTGTCGAAGTCGGCAGGCGCAAGATCACGGCTCCCAAGGTGATCGTCGCCACAGGCGGCAGACCCGCCGTGCCCGATATCCTTGGCATCCTCGAAGCACCGACGCTCGACAGCACGTCGCTGCTGGCGCTGGACCATTTGCCCGACAGCCTGATCTTCCTCGGCGGCGGCTATATCGGCGTGGAGCTGGCGCAGATGATGGCGCGAATGGGCACCCACGTCACCATCGTCTGCCGCTCGCGCCTGTTGCCGCACACCGAGCCGGAGGTGTCCGAGGCGCTCACGGCGACCTTGCGCGCCGAAGGCTTGCGCGTCCTAGATGGCGCGACCTACCACGCCGCGCGGCGTGATGTTGACCGCGCGGTTTTGTCCGTGACGGTGGACGGTACCGACCGCGATCTGACGGCCCACCGCCTCGTCCTGACCACGGGCCGTGCGCCCAACACCAAGAGGCTGGGCCTCGCGGAGATGGGTGTCGAGACCGACGCACGCGGTGCGATCCGGGTGGGCGACGACATGCAGACCACGAAGCCCGGCATCTTCGCGGCCGGCGATGTGACCGACCGCGATCAGTTCGTCTACATGGCCGCCTATGGCGCCAAGCTCGCGTCCCGCAACGCCGTTCTGGGCGGGACGGAGCGCTACGACAACGCATCGATGCCTTGGGTGGTGTTCACCGATCCGCAAGTGGCCGGAGTCGGGCTGACCGAAGCGCAGGCGCGTGCGGCGGGTCATGACGTCAAGACCAGCGTGCTTACCCTCGACAACGTGCCTCGCGCGCTAGCGGCCCGCGATACCCGGGGCCTGATCAAGCTGGTCGCGGATGCGCAGACCGACCGCCTGCTGGGCGGCGTCATCATGGCGCCGGAGGGAGCCGACAGTGTCCAGACGCTCGCCATGGCGTTGAAGTTCGGCATGACGACAAAGGCGCTCGGCGAAACGATCTTTCCCTATCTTACCACGGTCGAGGCGCTGAAGCTCGCCGCGCAGACCTTCGACAAGGATGTCGCCAAACTGTCCTGCTGCGCTGGATGAAACGAGCAGATTTATCCAGCTTGGACCCTCAAGCGTGTCTAAGACGAGCAAGGCAGGCGAAATGACCCCACTTTCGGGCAAGACCCCGCGCGCCTTGCGCGCTGTGCTTACCGAATGGCCCCTTGTCTCTGCCCCGATGGGCGAGGTCCTGACCAACGCTAGCCGTGCCGCCGTTCAACGCAATCTCGCCTGGACGGAAGCGCGAGGCCTGATCCGGGAGGTGACGGGGCAGGGGCGGTATCGATTGTGGCGCATGTGAGCAACCAAATGGGCACCACCAGGAGCGTTTTTGCACAAGTAGAGACAAATGGCAGTAAAGGTTCGCTGAGCACTATTGCACGGGTTACGGCAAATGTCGCGTAGCCCTTAATTGTGAGATGAGAAATCCAACGAAATCAACGGCTATGCTTTGCCCTTAATTATGAGATTTTGCCTTTAATTCTGATATTTTTGCCCATTCACATTCTGGGGGGCTCGTTCATCTCAGGACCGCCTTTACTTCAGCTTGACGCAGTTTTTGGATACAGATGCACCCGCGCTCCGATCTGAACCCGATCATAAAGATCGGATACATGGTCATTGGTCAATCGCGCACATCCATTTGAAACGGCAAATCCGATTGTCCGTGGCTCGTTTGTTCCGTGGATGCGCAAGTAAGTATCCCGTCCATCATCATCATAAAGATATAGTGCTCTTGCTCCCAGTGGATTGCCAGGGCCACCGGGAACGCCATCGGCAAACCGCGCATACTTTTCAGGCTCCCGGCGGATCATTGCATTTGTCGGACGCCAACGCGGCCACTCGGCCTTGCGCGCAACATTGAATGAACCTGCTTCGTACAACCCTTCTCGACCGACACCCACGCCGTAGCGGATCGCCATTCCGTCTTCCAACATGAAGTACAAAAAGAAGTCATCAGGAACGACATGGACCGATCCGGGCACCCAGTCGGTGCGATAGGTATTCACCAATTGAGGAAGAAACCGATCCGGAAGGGCATATGCATGCGCAAAGGTTAGATTCGGCAGCGTAGCTGCAGCCAATGAAGTAAGAACAGCCGCCCGGCGCGTCAAAAATGTCATTCCGTCTCCTAGTCAAGGCCCGCTACGATCCGTCGATTTACATGGTGCTTTCTTTGGGGCCTGCGTCAATTACGACGATCGTTGGCGCCACGTTACGGACCTCGGACATTCCTGAACCAGAACCGCTTTGTCGCAATTTGTAACTATGACACTTCCGCGACTTGACCTTCCAGTCAGTGGAACCCCTATCTCAGGAGGAAGTATGACAAACAAGGCTTCGGAAAGGGCTGTAGAATCGTGAAATACCAACTCCGCCACTCGAATAGCACAATTTCTATCAGGCCGCCTGCGATTGATCCGTTTGGCGAGGCAAAACTGGCACGGTTCGGCACAAAGGCTCTGCTTTTGCGTTGGTCTGCGCCTCAAACAATCTACGGTTTTGCGCTGATGGCCTCCGTCTTCCTCATTGCCCCGCTGATTTGATCCAGATGTTCCGTGTCGTCCTCCTCGTCGCCCTGATCGGGGGCATTGTCGTCATTGCGCGGCCCGACCTTCTGAACCTGACGCTTCCGACCCGTGCTGATCTTGAAAATTGGATTGACGCCGCGGGCCTGTTGGGTCCGGTTGTCGTCGTCACTCTGATGACAGTCGCTATCGTTGCAAGCCCTCTGCCTTCTGCCCCGATCGCTTTGGCGGCGGGTGCGGCCTACGGACATTGGGTCGGGGCCGTGCTTGTCGTGATCGGTGCTGAACTTGGTGCGCTCATCGCCTTCACGCTGGCCCGCAAACTGGGCCATCCTTTCGTTGCACGGTTTTTTGGAGACACATCTCGTTGGGCGCTTCTCGGCTCACAAAACATGCTGACATTGATCGTCTTCGTCAGCCGCCTCCTACCGTTCCTGTCATTCGACCTTATCAGCTACGCGGCTGGTCTTAGTGCCTTGCACTTCTGGCGCTTCGCCATTGCAACGCTGGCCGGCATCATCCCCGCCAGTTTCTTCCTGGCACACATGGGGGCGATCGCGATGACGGGCGATTCAGAATCCGTCCTTTGGACGATTGCCGTCCTCGGCGTTGTTTCCGGTCTTTCCTTGATCGCGGCCCTCGTCAGCAAAAAACGCAAGTCCGGGCGACTGTCCGAATTCACCTAATTCAGAAAGGTTTCACCATGAACCATCCAGACGCATCATCCCAGCCACAGGTCTATACCTGCCCGATGCACCCCGAGGTCGTGTCCGACGAACCCGGCGATTGCCCGAAATGCGGGATGCACCTTGTCCCGCAGGATGAAGTGTCGGCATCCGAAGCCGACTGTCACCATCACGGCCACGCCGGTCATGCCCATGCAGCCGGTTCCGCGCCAGCAGACGGCAAATACGATACCGTGCCGGAAGACCACGATGGGGCGGTCTACACCTGCCCGATGCACGCCGAAGTCCGTCAGACCCACCCGGGCTCCTGCCCGATCTGCGGCATGGGGCTTGAACTGGAAAGTGCCGCCATGGACGAGGACGGCCCGAATCCCGAACTGGTCGATTTCACCCGGCGGTTCTGGGTCGGCACGATCCTGTCGATCCCACTTCTGGTCTTCACCATGGGGCCTTTCGTTGGGTTTCCCGGCGTAAGAGAGATTTTCGGAGAGCGCGGCACGCTCTGGATCGAACTGATACTCGGTACACCCGTGGTCTGGTGGTGTGGCTGGCCGTTCCTTGTCCGCGGCTGGAATTCGTTCCGCACGATGAACCTCAACATGTTCTCGCTCATCGCGATGGGCGTTATGGCCGCATGGCTGTTCAGTGTTGTTGCAGTCCTTGTCCCGGATATATTCCCCGATGGTTTCCGTGATGAACAAGGCCATGTTGGTGTCTATTTCGAGGCCGCGGCAGTGATCGTCACACTTGTCCTTCTGGGTCAGGTGATGGAACTGCGCGCCCGCGAAGGCACCGGAAAGGCAATCCGTGCGCTACTGGACATGGCGGCCAAATCCGCGCGTGTTATCCGCGATGATGGCAGCGAAGAAGAAATAGCGCTCGAAGATGTGGTCGTAGGTGACCGTTTGCGCGTGCGCCCCGGCGACAAAGTGCCGGTCGATGGCGTCGTCGCCGAGGGTCGCTCCTCTATCGACGAAAGCATGATCACCGGCGAACCCATTCCCGTTGAAAAGGTCGAAGGCGACACCGTCACAGGGGCCACGATCAACGGCACCGGATCGCTGATCGTCGAAGCCACGCGCGTCGGCTCGGACACGATGCTCAGCCAGATCGTAGAAATGGTCTCCAACGCGCAGCGGTCTCGTGCGCCGATCCAAAAATACGCAGACAAGGTCGCAGGTTACTTCGTTCCGGCCGTCATCGTAATCGCCATTCTGGCCTTTGTGGCGTGGGCGGTCTGGGGCCCCGCCCCTGCTCTGTCATATGCCTTGATTGCTGCCGTCGCGGTCCTGATCATCGCCTGCCCCTGCGCGCTTGGCCTGGCCACGCCGATGTCGATCATGACGGCCACGGGTCGCGGCGCACAGGCCGGCGTGCTGATCAAGAATGCCGAGGCGCTTGAGCGGTTTGAGAAAGTCGACACGCTGATCGTCGACAAGACGGGGACGCTGACCATGGGCAAACCGCGCCTCGTCGCGGTCCTGCCCGAGGATGGCCATGACGAGGCTGAGGTTCTCCGCCTTGCCGCATCACTTGAGCGCGGCTCAGAACACCCGTTGGCCGAGGCCATCGTGCGCGGTGCTGAAGAGCGTGGTGTGGATATGGCTAAGGCCGACGGCTTCGAGGCCGTGACCGGCAAAGGCGTTCGCGGTACCGTTGATGGGAAATCCGTCGCGCTGGGTAACCGCAAGCTGGTTGAGGATCTTGGCCTTGAAACCGGACCATTAAGCGACGTGGCCAACATCCGCCGGGATGAAGGCGAAACGGTGATGTTCGTCGTTGTCGAAGATGCGCTGGTCGGTCTCGTCGCGGTGTCCGATCCGATCAAGGACACCACGCCCGACGCACTCAAGGCGCTGCACGATCTGGGGTTCCGCATCATCATGGCCACCGGCGACAACGAACGCACCGCCAAGGCCGTGGCCGACCGCCTCGGCATCGACGAGGTCCGCGCCGATGTCCTGCCCGAAGACAAGGCGAAGATCGTCCGCGATCTGCAAGAAAGCGGGGCCAAGGTTGCCATGGCCGGTGACGGTGTCAACGACGCCCCTGCCCTCGCGCAGGCGGATGTTGGCATTGCCATGGGCACCGGGGCCGATGTGGCCATCGAAAGTTCCGGTATTACGCTGGTAAAAGGCGACCTCGACGGCATCGTGCGCGCCCGCCGCCTGGCCCGCGTCACCATGCGCAACATCCGCCAGAACCTGTTCTTCGCGCTGATCTATAATGCTTCAGGTGTGCCCATCGCCGCAGGCCTGCTCTACCCGTTCTTCGGCATCCTCATCAGCCCGATGTTCGCCGCTTTCGCCATGAGCGCCTCGTCCATTTCCGTGGTACTCAACGCGCTGCGCTTGCGCCGGACGACACTATGACTTTGATGTTGTGTGCCGTGAGCTCCTCGACGTTCGCCGAGCCCATCCGCGTCAGCGTATTGCGCAGGTGGATCTAACGCATTCTTCAAAGAAGCGGCCTCCGCCGCGAAAGGACAAACCCATGAAACGACGACAGTTCATCATTGCCGGTGCAGCGGCTGGCGCGACCCTAGCCACACCGATGCTGCTGACCCGCCGTGCGATCGCGGCAGAAACGGGCGCACCCTTGCCGATCCCACCGCTGATGGACGTGGATGGCATCGCCGGGAACACGCTGACTGCGCATGCCGCCACACGGGCATTCTACGCTGGCGTCGCGTCGCCGACGCTTGGGTTCTCACAAGACTACCTTGGCCCGACATTGCGCTTCGTAAGGGGCCGCGCCGCGAGGATTTCAGTGGAGAATAGCACCGACATGCCGATCACCGCGCACTGGCACGGCATGCACCTTCCCGGTGACCTTGATGGCGGTCCGCAACTTGCGTTCGGTCCCGGCGAGACATGGGCGCCTGAACTTCCGGTGGATCACCCTGCAGCGACGCTGTGGTATCACAGCCATGTCCACGGACAGACCGCCAATCAGGTCTATCGCGGCCTAGCGGGGATGATCCTGCTGGACGACCCGGCGATCGACGTTCCACTGCCCCAAACCTATGGCGAAGATGACATACCGCTCATTGTTCAGGACCGCCTGTTCCGGCGCGGAGTAATGACCTACGACCTTGGCCACATGGACCAGATGGCGGGGTTTCAGGGCAGCGACATTCTGGTCAATGGGACACTGCACCCGAAAGTGACCGTGCCCGCCGGTCTGGTGCGGTTCCGTCTTTTGAATGGGTCCAATGCCCGCACTTACGAATTTAGCTTCTCGGATGGCCGCCGGTTCCATCAGATTGCCAGCGACGGCGGGCTTCTGCCTACACCGCATGCGGTGACCGGCTTGCACCTGTCGCCCGGCGAACGTGCCGAAATCGTCGTCGATTTCTCCGATAGCCGTGCTGTGCGGCTCGTGTCTGCCGACATCGCGGCTGGGATGATGGGTGGCGGGTCCATGGGCGGCATGATGGGCGGAGGCTCCGGCCCGTCGGGCACGCTCGACATTCTGTCGATCGAGGTTTCAGGACAGGCCTTGGTGACGCCAGACGCCTTGCCCGCGCGCCTGCCCGCCCAGTTGCGCGATCTTGGCGCGCCGGTCCGGACCCGTGACTTCACCCTGAATATCCATTCTCGCGGCATGATGGGCAGTATGATGAACAACCTCTTTGGCCGCTCGGGTCAGTCCATGGGCATCAACGGCGCCTCATATGACATGGGCCGCATAGATTTCCATGTCCCTTTGGGCGAAACCGAACGCTGGCGGATCAACGCTGACATGATGGCCCATCCCTTCCACGTGCATGGGGCCTCGTTCCTCGTGACGCATGCGGGCGGACAGGCCGTCGATCCGCAACTGACCGGCCTCAAGGACGTGGTTCACGTCGACGGGCCCACTGAAATTCTCGTCCGTTTCGACAAGCCCGCCACGGCAGAGGCTCCGTTCATGTACCACTGTCACATCCTCGAACACGAAGATCGCGGAATGATGGGCCAGTTCACCGTTGGATAGATCACGATGAAACCCTAGATTCAGCTCGAGTTGGAGGAGCTTGGACGATGATTGAAACGATACTTGAGTTTGAACCGGCCATTCGCCTCACGGCGTTCCTCGGGATCCTTGGGGCAATGGCGCTCTGGGAAATCGCGGCACCCCGCCGTCGTCGGGACATTCCGCGCGTGATCCGCTGGACCAACAACCTCGCGCTCGTCGTGATCGATACAGCGATCCTGCGTCTAACCTTCCCGATCCTCGCCGTTGGCCTTGCCGTTCTGGCGGAAGAGCGCGGCTGGGGCCTGTTCAACGTTCTCGATATCCCTGACTGGATCGCCGTGATTGTCTCCATGCTGCTGCTGGACCTCGCGATTTACTTTCAGCACGTGATGTTCCACGCGATCCCGGCCCTATGGCGGCTGCACCGCATGCACCATGCCGATCTCGATTTCGACGGTGTTGTCACGTTAACCTGTCGGCAATCGGCGAAGGCATCGCGTTAGTGGGATCAAGCGATGTTCGCAGCCGTTTTCCAGACATCAAGTGCCTGCAACCGATGGAAGCGGATGGTTAAGGCTGTGCGGCGGCAGGATGGGACAAAGAAGCAGTTTCGGGTTGCTGAGTGAACAGACACGAAGCGCTGCAAGCCGCCGGGTGATCGGTGTCCTTGCATCACCCGTTCCCGCTTTCGAAACGGCAGGTGGCTGTTCTCTGCGCGATTATTCAGGCCCTTGTGCGACCAATGATCCAAACCGGGCGCTACGTCGCGCTTGGCAGCGCCATAGGATCGCAGCTTGTCCGTTATAATCCGTTTTGGCACGAAGCCATGACGCTTGAGAAGTCTGAGCATCAGACGTTTCGCAGCCGGCTTATTCCGACTGGACTGGAGGATTTCATCCAGCACAACCCCATGTTGATCGACCGCGCGCCAGAGCCAGAATGACCTGTCGGCAATCTTCACGACGACTTCGTCCATATGCCAAACATCACCCGGACGGGCTTGCCTCCGTCGCAGATTCTGGGCGATCTGAGGCCCGAATTTGACCGTCCAGCGCCTGATGGTTTCGTAGGACACATCAATTCCGCGCTCGAGCAACATCTCCTCAACCTCACGCAGGCTTAGGTTGAAGCGCATGTAGAGCCAGACCGCGTGAGCGATAATCTGGGATGGAAAGCGATGGCGCTTGTAGCTGATAGCCGATGTCTGCATTGCAGTCAGATAAGAAGAAATCGCGACGCGAACAACAATAGGGCAGTTAACGTGACATCACCGCCTCAAGGCGTGATGGAGCCGGTCACCGCATCCTCTAGCAATAAATCAAACTGAAATACCACCGTATTTTGCTCTTGAAGCTCTAGCTACTGTAGGGGCTATGTCATGGTAAAGCACCCGAATCCAGAGGTCCATTCATGCCGTCCGACACCCATCGTCACGACCATGATCACGCCGAAGATGCCCAGACAAGCGGCGGCAGCTGCTGCGGGAGCGCCGGAACGTGCGGCGACACCGTTCCGGCGACCCCCGCGCCAGCGGGCGGGCGCAGTTTTCAGGTGTCCGGCCTCGATTGCGCCGAGGAGGTAGCAATCCTGAACAAGGTGGTCGGCCCGAAGATCGGCGGGGCCGAACATCTTGCGTTCGACGTGATCAATGGACGGATGACTATTCTCGACAGCGCCAAGAGTGTATCGGACGGCGAAATTGCAGAACTGGTCGCAAGCACCGGCATGACCGCCAAGCCTTGGGATGCCGAAAACGCGTCGGTCGACCAGGCGGCCCATCTTGCACGCCAGCGGCTGTTTACGGCGCTCAGCGGCGGCTTCTGGGCCGCGGGATTTCTGTGGCACATCATCGAGACCGGCATGGGGGGGGCACTCGGCCTCTTCGCAGGGCACGGCGAAGCGCCGATGCCACTGGTCGAGGCAGGGTTATTCGCGGTTGCGATCCTGTTCGGTGTTTGGCTCGTGGCGCCCAAGGCATGGTCGTCCGCACGGCGGCTGTCGCCCGACATGAACCTGCTCATGGTCGTCGCAGTCGCGGGTGCAATTGGCCTCGGCGAATTTTTCGAGGCGGCGACGGTCGCGTTCTTCTTCTCGCTCTCGCTCTACCTCGAAAGCTGGAGCGTCGGGCGTGCGAGGAATGCGGTTTCAGCTCTGCTCGACCTGGCGCCGCCGACGGCAAGAGTTCTTAATGATGACGGCTCGGAAGCGGACGTTCCGGCTTCTGCGGTTGCTATCAACGCACGTTTCGTCGTGCGCGGCGGAGACCGCATCCCATTGGATGGTGAGGTTGTCGATGGGGCAGGGGCCGTCGATCAGGCGCCAATCACCGGAGAGAGTGCGCTGGTCCCAAAGGAACGGGGCGACGAAGTCTATGCCGGTACGATCAACGGCGAAGGCACACTGATGGTGCGCGCCACGAAGGCCGCCTCGGATACCGTGTTGGCCAAGATCATCCGCATGGTCGGTGACGCCCATGCCCGCCGCGCGCCGGTGGAGCAGTGGGTGGCGAAGTTCGCCCGCATCTACACGCCTATCGTCATGGCGCTCGCCATTGCAATTGCCTTGCTGCCGCCGCTCCTTTTCGGTGGGGTCTGGGATTATTGGTTTTACAACGCACTCGTGCTGCTGGTGATCGCCTGCCCATGTGCTCTGGTTATCTCGACCCCTGTCTCCATCGTCGCCGCACTCACCACTTCGGCACGGGCGGGTGTACTCATCAAGGGTGGTGCCTATGTAGAGGCACCGGGCAAGACCACTGCATTGGCCATGGACAAGACCGGCACGATCACCATGGGCGAGCCCGAGGTGGCGGCGGTGCATCCGCTGGGCAAAGCATCGGCGCAAGATCTGATGACCCTCGCCGCTGGGCTGGAGGCACGTTCCTCGCATCCCTTGGCGCGTGCCATTCTCGCGCGGGCCGAAGCCGACGGCATCAAGGTGTCCGCCGCGGAAGATACCCGAACCGTTCCCGGCAGGGGACTTGAAGGACGCACAGACGGCCGTTCGATCTGGCTGGGGTCGGACCGGTTTGCCGAGGAGAAGGGTTTCGGCGACGCCATTCCGAAGGATTTGCGCGACCGCATCGAAGGGGCTGGCAGCACCCTTGTTGCCGTGGGCGACGACACCGGCGTGACCGGCATCCTGGAATTGCGCGACCGTATCCGCCCCGACGCCAAGGGCATCGTGGCACAGCTCCACGCGCAAGGCGTGAAGACCATCGTCATGTTGACGGGCGACAACGAGCGGACAGCGCGCGCCGTTGCAGCCGAGGTCGGCATCAACGAGGTCCGTGCCGAGCTTCTGCCCGAAGACAAGGTGACTGCCATCGAAGAACTGGTCGAAACGCATGACATGGTGGCCATGATCGGCGACGGGGTGAACGACGCCCCCGCCATGGCGCGTGCGCATTACGCCATCGCGATGGGTGCTGTTGGTTCGGACGCGGCAATCGAGACGGCGGATATTGCCCTTATGACCGACGACCTCGGCAAGGTGCCTTGGCTGATCGGTCATTCGCGCCGGACAATGTCGATTATCCATCAGAACATCGGTATTTCCTTGGCGACCAAGGGCGTTTTCGTCGTCGCTACTGCGTTCGGAGTGGCATCGATGTGGGGCGCTATTGCAGCCGACGTAGGAGTGTCATTGCTGGTGGTGGCCAACGCCCTGCGCCTGCTGAACAGCCGAGAGGCCAAGGCGCCGCCGTCCGGCGGTGAACAGGTTGGTCCACAGATGACAAAAGCCGCGCTTGCCCACGGACATTGATCAGGCAGCATTTGCAAGGTAACGTAATGTCCATATCAGACCTCACGAAAGAGGCATCGAGCAGTGAAAACCATCCGATTTCCCCGCCGCGCCGTCCTGTTGGGCGGGGTGGCACCGTTTTTGTCCGGCTGTGCCAGCAAGTTCCGCAGCTATGGCGGACCCGAGGTGACCCGTGTTCGGCTCTACAAGGGGCAGCGCTTGCTTGTTCTGGACGGAGTTGATCCCGTATTGCAAACCTATCCGGTCGGACTGGGTTTCGCGCCCGAGGGTCACAAGCAATTCGAGGGAGACGGTCGGACTCCGGAGGGCACCTACATAGTCGATAAGCGAAACCCCAACAGCACCTACCATCTTTCGATTGGCATCTCTTATCCGAATGAGGCCGACATCGCTTTTGCCGAGGCGCAGGGCCGATCCCCCGGGGGCGACATCTTCATCCATGGTGGTCCACGACCCGGCATCGACCCAACGGACGTCCGCGACTGGACAGCTGGCTGCATCGCGGTCACAGATCGGCAGATCGAGGACATCTATGCAATGGTGAAGGACGGAACACCTATCCACATC